>CAZXJW010000533.1:0-1529 GCA_964641005.1 uncultured Rhodocyclaceae bacterium | reverse complement strand
CACCGATCCCGCGCACGCGCGCACCCTCGCCTGCGCCCAGCGCCTGGCCGATGCGGATGGCCACGGCACCAGCCATTCCCAGGGGCAGCATGTACATCACCGAGGCGATGCTGAACACGATCTGGTTGGCCGCCAGCGCGGTGGCGCCCAGCAGGCCGATCAACACGCCGGCCACGGCCAGGGCGCCGCCCTCGGCAAGGTACTGCAGGCCCATGGGAATGCCCTCGCGGGTCTGCAGCGAGAAGCGGCGCCGGTGCAGGCGCACGGCCTGGCGCAGCGGCGCCATGGCAGCGGCCCGCCGCCAGTACACCCAGAAGGCCAGCAGCGAGATCGTCTCGGCCACCAGCGTGGCCACGCCCGCGCCGGCCAGGCCAAGCCGCGGGAAGCCCCAGGCACCGAAGATGAGCGCGAAGTTGAGCGGCACGTTCACCACCACGGCCACGAACATCAGCGCCACGCCGGTCCAGGGACGGTCGATGGCGTCGAGCAGCTGCTTGAACACCAGGTTCACGCTGTAGGGCACGAGCACCAGCGACATGGCGATCCAGTAGGGGCCTATGCCGCGCACCACCTCGGCGGGCTGTCCCATGACCGGCAGCGCCAGCAGCATCAGGGCCATGGCCGCCGCGGAACCCGTGCCGATGGCCAGCCCGAGCCAGCGCCCGTGGGCCACCACGCTGGCCACCTTGCGATGGTCGCCCGCGCCCCAGGCGCGCGCCACCAGCACGCCCACCGGCGCGAGGAAGCCGTACAGCGCCGACCAGAGGATGACGCTCACGCTCGCCGCCAGCGACGCCGAGGCGAGTGCCACCTCGCCCAGCGGCCCGAGCAGCCAGGTGTCGGTGAGCATGAGCATGGAGGAGGCGGTGAGGCCCGCCACCAGGGGCACGGCGAGCTGCACGAGGCTCAGGGCCTCGCGGCGGAAGCTGGAAAGGAAGGACATGGCGGAATCCTGGTTGCGGCGTTCCCGTCGCGACGGAGGCGATCCGGTCGTTCCGGTTGCGACGGGAGCGAAGTATGCTGTCAATACTGGCTTGCCGGATTGTCAACACCGTTCTCTCACGATTGACAATCGGGCACCCCGATCCGGAGATCCCCCATGGCCGAGCACGTGGTCCTGATGCGCACCTTCGCCGAGGTGGCCGCCGCCAGCAGCTTCAGCACCGCCGCCCGGTCGCTGGGCATCTCGCGCGCGGCAGTGTCGGGGCAGGTGGCGCGCCTCGAGGCGCACCTGGGCCTGCGGCTGTTCACGCGCACCACCCGGCGCGTTGCGCTCACGCCCGAGGGCGAGCGCTACGCCGCGCGCGTGGCCTCGATCCTCGAGCAGATCGAGGCACTGGACAACGAGTATGCCCGGCGCGCCGGCGAGGTGGCCGGGCCGCTGGTGGTGGAGGTGCCGGAGTTCTTCGGCACGCGGGTGCTCGCCGGGCGGCTGCCCGCGTTCCTGCAGCGGCATCCACGGGTGCGCCTGCAGCTGGTGCTCAACGAGAAGGTGGACGAGGTGGCCAGCGCCGAGGCAGACGTGTTCG
>CAZXJW010000532.1:0-1549 GCA_964641005.1 uncultured Rhodocyclaceae bacterium | reverse complement strand
GGCCCTGGGCCTGCATGCCGAGCGCGTCACCGACCCCGCCCGCCTGCAGGGCGCGCTGGAGGAGGCCTTCGCCAGGGCCCCGGCGCTCATCGACGTGGTGGTCACCCGCGATGCGCTGTCCTCCGACGCCGGCAAGGGCCTGGGCTGTGTGCCCGACCACCACGCCCTCACGGCCTGGGACGAGGCCGAGAAGGCGCGCCGCTCCTGAGGCCGCCGTGGACCTGCTCAACGTCTCGGAGATGGTGGCCGCACACGCGCGGCTGCGGCCGGACGACCCGGGCGCGAAGGACTCCCGGCGCGCCCTGAGCTTCGCCCAGTGGGATGCACGCGCGAGCCGCCTGGCTGCCGCGCTCCAGGGCCTGGGGCTCGACAAGGGCGATCGCGTCGGCATCCTGGCCTACAACTGCGTGGAGTGGATGGAGATCTACGTGGCGCTGGCCCGCGCGGGGCTGGTGGCCGTGCCGCTGAACTTCCGCCTGGTCACCCCGGAGATGGAGTACATCCTCGAGCACTGCGAGGCGCGGGCCGTGATCGTGCAGGACGCGCTGCTCGAGCGCCTCGAGCCGCTGCGCGGGCGGCTGGCGGCCGCCGCCGGGCGCTTCATCCACTTCGGCGCCGAGCGCGTGCCGGAGGGCTGGCTGGGCTACGAGGCCCTGGTGTCCCGCGCGCCGGAACGCGCGACGCCGGTGACGGTGCTGCCCTCGGATCCGTGGGCCTTCATGTACACCTCGGGCACCACCGGCCGCCCCAAGGGCGCCGTGCGCAACCACGCCGGCTCGGCGCTCATCGCGCTCGCCACCGCGCTGGACATGGGCTTCACGCGCGAGGACCGCGCGCTGCTGGTCATGCCCATGTGCCACGCCAACTCGCTGTACTTCTCCTTCACCTTCACCTACCTCGGCGCGGCGGTGGTGATCGACGACCGTCGCAGCTTCGACCCCGAGGCGCTGCTGGCCACGTTCGAGCGCGAGCGCATCACCTTCACCTCGCTCGTGCCCACGCACTACGTCACCGTGCTGGCGCTGCCCGAGGACGTGCGGGCGAAGTACGACGTCTCGGCCGTTCGCCGGCTGATGATCTCCTCGGCCCCCGCCCGGCGCGAGACCAAGCTCGCGGCCATGGCCTACTTCCGCAACGCCGGGCTCTACGAGCTCTACGGCTCCACCGAGGCCGGCTGGGTGACGCTGCTGCGTCCCCACGAGCAGCTCGACAAGCTCGGCTCGGTGGGGCGCGAGTGGAGCGGCACGGGCGCGGTGCGCATCCTCGACCCGGAAGGCAACGAGGTGCCCGACGGCGAGGTGGGCGAGCTGTTCTCGCGCACGCCCTTCACCTTCGACGGCTACTGGAAGGACCCGCAGAAGACCGACGAGGCCTTCCGCGGCGCCTGCTACGCCGTCGCCTCGGGCGCGGCCGACTTCGCGCTGGCGCTGGGCGTCGAGAAGCTCAAGGACACCGGCTACGGCGGCCTGCCCGGCGGCCGCGGCGGCCCGCTGCAGGCGCTGTGGCACGCCAACGGCACGGCGCCGGGCAACTTCGCCCAGCTCGCCAC
>CAZXJW010000531.1:0-1556 GCA_964641005.1 uncultured Rhodocyclaceae bacterium | reverse complement strand
GTGCTTCAGGTACGAGAACGAAGACATCCCAGCGCCGAAGTCGTCCAGCGAGAAGCGGCAGCCCAGGTCGCGCAAGTGCTCGATGAAGCGTGCGGCCCGGTTCAGGTTGGCTACTGCGGCGGTCTCCGTCACCTCGAAGCAGACGCTGAAATGGGGCACGCGATGACGGTCGAACAACTCGCGGATGAAATCCAGGAAGCGCTCGTCCCCAACGGACGCGCCCGACAGGTTGATCGAGCATAGCCGCAGCGGGTTTCCCTCTGGCCGGCCGTTGAGTTGCTCGATGACGCGGAATGCCTCCTGCAGGACCCAGCGGTCCACCAGCGACATGACGTTGTAGCGTTCCGCTGCGGGCAGGAAGGCGCCTGGCGGCACGACGGTTCCGTGCTCGTCCACCATGCGCACCAGGAGTTCCACGTGCGAGGCGGTGGGGCGTGGCATGTGGGAGGGAAAGATCTCCTGGGCGTATAGCCGGAACCGGTTCTCGTCACGGGCGCGATGGATGCGGCCGACCCATTCCATTTCGCCCTGCCGCAGCGAGAGCTCGCTGTCTCCCTTGCTGTACACCTGCACTCGGTTGCGGCCCTTCTCCTTGGCCATGTAGCACGCAGTGTCGGCGGCGCTGAGGACATCGGCAAGCGAAAAGGACTCGTCCGCCACGTGGACGACGCCGATGCTCACGCTCATCCGGAAGGAACGGCCGTGCCACGCGAATGGATGTTCGTTGACGTCGCTGCGCAGTTGCTCCGCGATCCGCTCCGCCGGCCCCGGGCCGCAATTCTCAAGCAACACTCCGAACTCGTCGCCGCCGAGGCGCGCTAGCGTGTCGCCCTCCCTCAGGCGGCGTTGGAGCGTCGTGGTGACGCGCCGCATCAACTCGTCGCCCGCGGCATGGCCGCAGGTGTCGTTCACGACCTTGAACTGGTCGAGATCCAGGTACATGACGGCATGGAGCCGTCCCAGTTCGTTGGCGCCCTGCAGCGCGTGGGTGAGGCGGCGCTCGAACTCGCGGCGGTTGATCAGGCCGGTGAGTTCGTCATGGGTCGCCTGGTAGGAAAGCCGGGCAGCATACTGGCGCTCGCGCGTCATGTCGTGGAATACCAGGACGGCGCCGACCACGCGGCCCTCGCGGTCCCGAATCGGGGCGGCCGAACGGTCCACCGCGATCTCCCGACCGTCCGCGCGCACCAGGACCAGTTCCTCATGGGGGTCCTGCGGCACCTCCCCTGCCACGACGGCGCGAACTGCATCCGGCGCGGGCTCTCGCGAGGACTCGAGCAACAGCGGGAACACGTCGGTGAACACCTGGCCGAGTGCGTCGTCCTGGCGCAAACCGGTCAGTGCCTGCGCAACCGGATTGATGTACTGAACGCGACCCGACACGTCGGTGGTGATCACGGCGTCGCCGATTGACTGAAGCGTCACCTGGGCGCGCTCCTTCTCCGCGAACAGTTGTGCTTCGGCAAGCTTGCGGTCGGTGATGTCGCTGATGGATCCGGCCATCCGCACGGGCTTGCCCTCGGCGTCGCGCACCGACTCGCCGCGCATCCGGAACC
>CAZXJW010000530.1:0-1587 GCA_964641005.1 uncultured Rhodocyclaceae bacterium | reverse complement strand
GTGCTGTGCCGCGCCGACCGCTGGATCCCCGACGACGAGCGCCGCAAGATCGCGCTGTTCACCAACGTGGAGGAGCGCGCGGTCATCACCGCGGTGGACGTGGACTCCATCTACAAGATCCCCGCCATCCTGCACGCCCAGGGGCTCGACGACATCGTCTGCCGCAAGCTCGAGATCGAGGCCCCGCCCGCCGACCTGCGCGAATGGGACAACCTGGTCCACCGGCTCGAGCATCCGGCCGCCGAGGTCCACATCGCCCTGGTGGGCAAGTACGTGGACCTGACCGAGTCCTACAAGTCGCTGTCCGAGGCGCTCACCCACGCCGGTATCCACAGCGGCGCGCGCATCCGCATCCACTACATCGACTCCGAGAAGCTCGATGCCGAGGGCACGGGCGTGCTCGACGGCATGGATGCCATCCTCGTGCCGGGCGGCTTCGGCAAGCGCGGCGTGGAAGGCAAGATCAAGGCGATCCGCTACGCCCGGGAGCGGCGCGTGCCCTACCTGGGCATCTGCCTCGGAATGCAGCTCGCGGTCATCGAGTACGCCCGCCACAAGGCCGGCCTGGGTGGCGCGCACTCCACCGAGTTCGACCCCGACACGCCCTATCCCGTGGTGGCTCTCATCCACGAGTGGGTCAACCGTGACGGACGCGTGGAACACCGCGACGAGCATTCGGACATGGGCGGCACCATGCGCCTCGGCGGCCAGACCGCGGAGCTGCTGCCCGGCACCCTGGTGCGGCAGGTCTACGGCGCCGACCACATCGCCGAGCGTCATCGCCACCGCTACGAGGTCAACAACTACTACGTGCCCCGGCTGCAGGAGGCCGGCCTGCGGGTGAGCGGCCTGTCCACCGGAAGCGAGCGCCTGACCGAGATGGTGGAGCTGCCCGACCACCCGTGGTTCGTGGGCTGCCAGTTCCACCCCGAGTTCACCTCCACGCCGCGCGCCGGGCATCCGCTGTTCAAGGCCTTCATCGAGGCCGCGCTGCGACACCACGCGGGCCGCGACCAGGGTTCGGTCCCGGCCGCCGCCGTGGCCTGAGGCTGCCCATGAAGCTCTGCGGATTCGAAGCGGGCCTCGACCGGCCCTTCTTTCTCATCTCCGGCCCCTGCGTGATCGAGTCGCGCCAGCTCGTGATGGACGTGGCGGGGCGGCTGAAGGAGATCACCGGGCCGCTGGGCATCCCCTTCATCTTCAAGGCCTCCTACGACAAGGCGAACCGCAGTTCGTCGAGGTCCTTCCGCGGGCTGGGCATGGACAAGGGCCTGGAGATCCTCGCCGACGTGCGCAAGGCGCTCGGCGTCCCGGTGCTCACCGACGTGCACGCCACCGAGGAGATCGCCGACGCGGCCGCCGCCGTGGACGTGCTCCAGACCCCGGCCTTCCTGTGCCGCCAGACCGACTTCATCCGCGCCGCGGCCTCCGCGGGCCGGCCGGTGAACATCAAGAAGGGCCAGTTCCTCTCGCCCTGGGAGATGAAGAACGTGGTGGACAAGGCCCGCGAGGCCTCCGGCGCCGACAACGTGATGGTCTGCGAGCGCGGCTTCAGCTTCGGCTACAACAACCTGGTCTCGGACATGC
>CAZXJW010000529.1:0-1617 GCA_964641005.1 uncultured Rhodocyclaceae bacterium | reverse complement strand
GGTTGTTCTTGGTGCGGCGCTGCAGGATCTGGATGCAGCGGCGGATCTCGTCGTCCCGCCCGATTACCGGGTCGAGCTTGCCTGCGCGCGCACGCTCGGTGAGGTCGAGGGTGTACTTCTTGAGTGCCTCTCGCGCCCCCTCCGCCTCGGCGCTGCCCACGGCTTCCCCGCCGCGCACCGCCTCCACGGCCGCCTCCAGCGCCTCGCGGCTGCCGCCGTGCTGCTTCAGCAGCCTGCCCGTCTCACCCTTGTCGCCCGTGAGGGCCAGGAGGAACAGCTCCGAGGCGATGAACTGGTCGCCGCGCTTCTGCGCCTCCTTGTCGGTGAGGTTGAGCAGCCCGGAGAGCTCGCGCGACACGCCGATCTCGCCGCCCGTTCCCTCCACCTGCGGCATGCGCTCGATCGCCCCCTTCAGGGCCGTGGCGAGCGCCGGGACATTCACCCCGGCTCGGGCGAGCAGCGAGGCACTGCCCCCGTCCTGCTGCTGGAGCAGGGCGAGCAGCAGGTGCTGGGGCTCGATATAGGGTGCGTCCTTGCCGGCGGCAATGCTCTGGGCATCGGCCAGGGCCTGCTGGAAGCGGGTGGTGAGCTTGTCGAAGCGCATGGAATCCCTCGGGTTTCAGTTCCGGAACTGCTCCCGATCTGGGGCCTGACCGGCCGGTTTCAACGGCAGCGCGCGTGACGCCGGTCACGTCCGCCCATGCCGCCAGCCGATACACTCTAGGGAAATCCCCGGTCCCAGGAGCAAGCCACCATGATTCCCCGCCTTGCCGCCACCCGCTGCCTCGCCGCCCTGCTGGCCTTCGCGGCGTACCCGGCCCCGGCCGCCGATCCCGCCGACCTCGACCAGGCCCGCGCCCTGGCGGCCCAGCTGGGCCAGCAGCTGGGCGCCGCCCTGCGCCGCGAGATGGGCAGCACCGGCCCGGAGGGCGCCGTAAGCGTCTGCCGGCAGCTCGCCCCGGACATCGCCGGCACGCTGTCGCGCGAGTCCGGCGCCCGCGTGGCGCGGGTGAGCCTCAAGCCGCGCAACGCCATGCTCGGACAGCCGGACGCCTGGGAGCAGGCGGTGCTTGCCGACTTCGACCGGCGCGCCGCGGCGGGCGAGAAGCCCGAGACCCTCGAACACCACGAAGTGGTGGAGGAACCCCAGGGCCGCCATTTCCGCTACATGAAGGCGATCCCGGTTCAGCCGCTGTGCGTGGCCTGCCACGGACCCGCGGAGACGCTGTCCCCGGCCGTGCGCGACCGGCTCGCGAAGGAGTACCCTCACGACCGGGCCACGGGCTACTCGCCCGGCCAGGTCCGCGGCGCGATCACCGTCAAGAAGCGACTCGGGGAGCCCTGATGTTCCGCCAGCTGTTCGATTCCGATTCGTCCACCTACACCTACCTGATCGGCGACGAGGCCGGCGGCGAGGCGGTGATCGTGGATCCGGTGCGCGAGCTGGTGGAGCGCGACCTCGGCGTGCTCGCGGCATCCGGCCTGCGGCTCGCCTGGATCCTGGAGACCCATGTGCACGCCGACCACGTCACCGGCGCCCGCGCCCTGCGCGAGCGCACCGGCGCGCGCACCGCCGTGAGCCTGCACTGCGGCGCGAGCGGTTTCGACCGCCTGCTC
>CAZXJW010000528.1:0-1627 GCA_964641005.1 uncultured Rhodocyclaceae bacterium | reverse complement strand
CTGCTCGTCGGACAGCTCGCCCATGATGCGCACCGCGTACTCGCGTTCCACCTCGAAGCGCGGATGCGTGAAGCGATTGGCGAGTTCGCCCGAGGTGGTGAACACCAGCAGCCCGCAGGTGTTGTAGTCGAGGCGGCCGAGGGCGAGCCACTTGCCGCTGCGGATGCCGGGCAGGCGGTCGAAGACGCTGGCCCGGCCCTGGGGATCATCGCGCGACACGATCTCGCCCTCGGGCTTGTGGTAGACGATCACCCGCGGCAGCCGCGCGGAGAGCTTGTACCGGATCTGGCGTCGTCCGACCTTGACGAGGTCATCCGGCGCCACCCGCATGCCCAGCGTGGCGGTCTTGCCGTTCACCAGCACCTTGCCGCCCTTGATGAGTTCCTCCATGGCGCGGCGCGAACCCAGGCCGGCCTGGGCCAGGACCTTGTGCAGCTTCTGCGACTGGCCCGCAGCGCCGGCGGCAGCCTCGGCATCCGCGCCGCGCGCCTCGCCGGTGGCGGCACCGCGTGCGCCTCGGCCGGTCCGGGGGGCTTCCTCACGGCCCGCCGAGCGACCCGTGGCGCCCGCCCGGCTGCGCCCTGCGCGCGCCTCGGCGAGTTCCTTGCCGCTGGCGGGCGGCCGCAGCGGGGACTTGCGCCGCCCCCGCGAGGGCGCCGGTGTCACGGACGTGGTGCGGGAACGGGCCATGTCAGGCGAGCGGCCTGCGCTCCAGGACGGCCTGGGCAAGCGTGCCGCTGTCCACGTGCTCGAGCTCGCCGCCCACTGGCAGGCCTCGGGCGATGCGGCTGACCTTCAGGCCACGGGCGCGCAGCAGTTCGCCGAGGTAGTGGGCGGTGGCCTCGCCCTCCACCGTGAAGTTGGTGGCGAGGATCACTTCCTCCACCAGCCCGTCGGAGGCGCGCCTGACGAGCCTGTCGAGGTGCAGTTCGCGGGGGCCCACGCCGTCCAGCGGCGAGAGCCGGCCGAGCAGCACGAAGTACAGGCCGCCGTAGGCCTGGGTCTGCTCCATGCGCAGCAGGTCCGCGGGGCTTTCCACCACGCACAGCTTGCCGGGATCTCGGCGCGGCGAGGCGCACAGATCGCACACCGCCTGCTCGCTGAAGTTGTTGCACATCTCGCAGTGCCGAATGCGCTCGAGCGCGCGCCCGAGGGCGAGGCCGAGCCGTGCCGCCCCGTCGCGGTCGCGCTGCAGCAGGTGGTAGGCCATGCGCTGGGCGGACTTTGGCCCGACCCCGGGCAGGGCCCGCAGGGCGTCGATCAGCGATTGCAGTGCGGCGGAAGGTTCCATGGGACAGGCAGGGCCGGCACCATCGCCGGCGTCGGGCTCGCGCCCGGCCTCAGAAAGGCATCTTGAATCCGGGCGGCAGCGGCAGCCCGGCAGTGACGGCCGCCATGCGCTCCTGGGCGGTGGACTCGGCCTTGCGGATGGCGTCGTTGAACGCCGCCGCCACGAGGTCCTCGAGCATGTCGCGGTCATCGCCGAGCAGGCTGGGATCGATGCTCACGCGCCTGACGTCGTGGCGGCAGGTCATGGTGACCTTCACCAGCCCGGCGCCGGACTGGCCCTCCACCTCGACGGTGGCCAGTTCCTCCTGCACGCGCTTCATGTTGTCCTGCATCTGCT
>CAZXJW010000527.1:0-1641 GCA_964641005.1 uncultured Rhodocyclaceae bacterium | reverse complement strand
ATGCAGGAGGCCGTACCGGAGGGCAAGGGCGGCATCGCCGCCATCCTGGGCCTGGACGTGGATGCGGTGCGCGCCGCTTGTGCCGAGGCGGCCCAGGGCGAAGTGGTGGCGCCCGCCAACCTGAACGCACCCGGCCAGGTGGTCATCGCCGGCGCGCGCAGTGCGGTGGAGCGCGCCATCGAGGTCGCCAAGGCGCGCGGCGCGAAGCGCGGGCTGATGCTGCCCATGAGCGTGCCTGCCCACTGCGCGCTCATGAAACCTGCCGCCGAGGTGCTGGCGCGCCACCTCGCCACCGTCGAGATGAAGGCACCGGCCATGCCGGTGGTCAACAACGCCGACGTGGCGGCGCCAGCCGACCCGGCGGCGATCCGCGACGCGCTCGTGCGGCAGGTGCACAGCCCGGTGCGCTGGATCGAGGTGGTGGGGGAGCTGCGCGCGCGCGGCGCCACCCACCTGGTGGAATGCGGACCCGGCAAGGTGCTGCACGGGCTCGTCAAACGAATCGCGCCGGACGTGACCTCATGGACGCTTGCCTCGTCGCAGGCGATCACCGAGGCGCGCGCTGGCACCGCCTGAGGAGGCGCCATGTCGGAGGCAAGGGTCGCGCTGGTCACCGGCGCATCGAGGGGAATCGGCAGGGCGGTGGCCGAGGCGCTGGCACGCAGCGGCGTCACCGTGGTGGGCACGGCCACCAGCGCGGCGGGTGCCGAGGCGATCGGTGCCTACCTGTCGTCTGCGGGCCTGCCCGGCGCAGGCATGGCTCTCGACGTGAAGGACACGCCCGCCTGCGAGGCGCTGCTCGAGGACGTCCGCGGCCGCTTCGGCGATGTCACGATCCTGGTGAACAACGCCGGAATCACGCGTGACAACCTGCTGCTGCGCATGAAGGACGAGGAGTGGGACGAACTGTTCGCCACCAACCTGAGGGCGGTGTTCGTGCTTTCGCGCCTGGCGTTGCGCCCCATGATGAAGGCCCGCTGGGGCCGGATCATCAACGTCACCTCGGTGGTGGGCTTCACCGGCAACGCCGGCCAGGCCAACTACGCTGCCGCCAAGGCCGGGGTGGTGGGCTTCAGCAAGTCGCTCGCCCGTGAAGTGGGAAGCCGCAACATCACCGTGAACTGCATCGCGCCCGGCTTCATCGACACGGACATGACGCGCTCGCTCACCGAGGCCCAGCGCACGGCGCTCCTGGGCCAGGTGCCGCTGGGCCGCTTCGGGTCCGTGGAGGACATCGCCGCCGCGGCCGTCTACCTCGCCTCCGAGGGCGCCGGCTACGTCACGGGCAGCACCCTGCACGTGAACGGGGGAATGTTCATGGATTGAGCCGGTTCCGGAGGCTCTTTACCAGGCGAGTTTTGGTAGAATCCCGGCCTTGTCCGGAGGGGGCCCCGGGGCCTTGGATTCCAGACGGCGGGAGTCGAACCTGCGGCAACGTGCAGGTTTCGCCGCGATCGAGGCCCAACTTCATCCACCTAGAGGGAAGGAAACATAATGGCAGACAGCGTTGAGCAGCGCGTGAAGCGGATCGTGGCCGAGCAGCTCGGCGTCAACGAGGCCGACATCAAGAACGAGTCGACCTTCGTGGACGATCTCGGCGCGGACTCGCTCGACACGGTCGAGCTGGTGATGGCGCTCGAG
>CAZXJW010000526.1:0-1645 GCA_964641005.1 uncultured Rhodocyclaceae bacterium | reverse complement strand
AGGACGACCTGCGCGGCCTCAAGGAGAACGTCATCGTCGGCCGGCTCATCCCGGCCGGCACCGGCCTGGCCTACCACAACGCCCGCAAGCAACAGGCGGAGATGGGCGAGGCCGAGGTGTTCGGGGAGGCCCCCGAGGCGGTGGTGGACGGGGTGTCCGCCGGGGACGAGCAGGTGGCCTGAACCCGGGGAGAGAGCCTCCCTGCGGGAAACCCCTGATCCGGGGAGGGGAAACCCTCCCCGGGGGTGTCGGGGGACCCGGCAGGTTGACGCTGTTTCATTTAGACACTAGACTCCGCAGTCCTTTTGACCCGCCGCTGCCGTCTTCGGACGGAACGGGCGAAGACTAACCAACCAACCTTTCCGGGACGGCTCCAGGAGCCGTCCCGGCTTTTTGGCAAATCAGAAACATGCCCACCATCAGCCAGCTGGTCCGCAAGCCGCGCGAAAAGGTCCGTGCCAAGAGCAAGGTTCCGGCCCTGCAGCAGTCCCCGCAGCGCCGTGGCGTGTGCACGCGCGTCTACACCACGACCCCGAAGAAGCCGAACTCCGCTCTTCGCAAGGTCGCCAAGGTGCGGCTCACCAACGGTTTCGAGGTCATCTCGTACATCGGCGGCGAGGGCCACAACCTGCAGGAGCACTCCGTGGTGCTGATCCGCGGCGGCCGGGTGAAGGACCTTCCGGGCGTGCGCTACCACATCGTGCGCGGCAGCCTGGACACCCAGGGCGTGAAGGATCGCAAGCAGGGCCGCTCCAAGTACGGCGCCAAGAAGCCCAAGCAGGGCTGAGCGCGCCGCGACCCCAGCCATACAGCAGACCGAGGAAACCATGCCACGACGCAGAGAGGTTGCCCGCCGCGAGGTGCTTCCGGACCCGAAATACGGCAACCAGGACCTGACCAAGTTCATCAACGTCCTGATGGTGGACGGCAAGAAGGCCGTCGCCGAGCGCATCCTGTACGGTGCGCTCACCCAGATCGCCAAGAAGACCGGCAAGGAGCCGATCGAGGTGTTCGCCCAGGCGCTGCAGAACGTGCGCCCCTTCGTCGAGGTCAAGAGCCGTCGCGTCGGCGGTGCCAACTACCAGGTGCCGGTGGAAGTGCGCGCCGTGCGTCGCACGGCGCTTGCCATGCGCTGGCTGCGCGAGGCCGCGCGCAAGCGTTCCGAGAAGTCCATGGACCTGCGCCTGGCCGGCGAGCTGGCCGAGGCCGCGGAGGGCCGCGGCGGCGCCATGAAGAAGCGCGAGGAAGTGCACCGCATGGCGGAGGCCAACAAGGCCTTCTCGCACTACCGGTTCTGACCCCCGAAGGCCACGCCGGCCGTTGACGCCGGGCCGGGCCCACGAGGCCCCCCGGCAGCCAGGAATCCCCAGATCATGCCCCGTTCCACCCCCATCGAGCGTTACCGAAACATCGGCATCATGGCCCACATTGATGCCGGCAAGACCACGACCACCGAGCGCATCCTGTTCTACACCGGCGTGTCGCACAAGATCGGCGAGGTGCACGACGGCGCCACCGTGATGGACTGGATGGAGCAGGAGCGCGAGCGCGGCATCACCATCACCTCCGCCGCCACCACCTGCTTCTGGAAGGGGATGAACAACAACTACCCCGAGCACCGCATCACCATCATCGACACGCCCGG
>CAZXJW010000525.1:0-1647 GCA_964641005.1 uncultured Rhodocyclaceae bacterium | reverse complement strand
GCTGCTCGACCGCATGGAGGTGATCCGCCTCTCGGGCTACACCGAGGACGAGAAGGTCAACATCGCCATGCGCTACCTGCTGCCCAAGCAGATGAAGAACCACGGGCTCAAGGACCAGGAGTGCAACGTCTCCGAGAGCGCGATCCGGGACATCATCCGCTACTTCACCCGCGAGGCGGGCGTGCGGGCACTGGAGCGCGAGATCTCCAAGATCTGCCGCAAGGTGGTCAAGTCGCTGCTGCTGAAGAAGCGCGAGAGCGCGGTGCTGGTGACGGCGCGCAACCTCGACAAGTACCTCGGCGTGCGCCGCTACACCTTCGGCATGGCCGAGAAGCAGAACCAGGTGGGCCAGGTCACGGGCCTCGCCTGGACCGAGGTGGGCGGCGAACTGCTGACCATCGAAAGCGCGGTCATGCCGGGCAAGGGCAAGATGGTCACCACCGGCAAGCTCGGCGAGGTGATGCAGGAGTCCATCCAGGCCGCTCTCACCGTGACGCGCAGCCGTTCGCAGAAGCTCGGCATCAAGGAGGACTTCTACCAGAACAGCGACGTGCACATCCACCTGCCCGAGGGCGCCACGCCCAAGGACGGGCCGAGCGCGGGCATTGCCATCTGCACCGCCATGGTGTCGCTGCTCACCGGAATCCCGGTGCGTGCCGACGTGGCCATGACCGGCGAGATCACGCTGCGTGGCGAGGTGCTCCCCATCGGCGGCCTGAAGGAGAAGCTGCTCGCGGCCACGCGTGGTGGCATCAAGATGGTCCTGATCCCGGAGGAGAACGTGAAGGACCTCGCCGAGATCCCGGACAACATCAAGAACCGCCTCGACATCCATCCGGTGAAGTGGATCGACCAGGTGCTCGAGCTCGCGCTCGAGCGCAAGCCGGCGCCGCTGCCCGAGAAGACCGAGGCGGTGGTTGCACCGCTGCCGGTGGAGCCCGAGGCAACGGTCAACGCCATCAAGCACTGAAGGCGGCCCGGGCAGTCGCCACGGGGCGACAGGGAAGCGCGGCCTCTCGGGGCCGCGTTTTCGTTGCGGCGCGTTTCCTTGACACCTTTTCCGGCTGCGCGCTATAAGCGATTCACGGGTGCATGGCGGATCGGCACACTGCAAGGGGCTGTGTGTCTGCCGCAACGCGAAGACAACTCCAGCAATTCCGGCACCCGTCTCTTCCCGCATCCGCCGGCCGCTGCTCGGCCGCAGGGATGGCTCCTCCTAAACGAGAACACGACAAGGGGACGCAATTGAACAAACTGGAACTCATCGACGCGATCGCGAAGCATGCCGACATCTCCAAGGCCGCTGCCGGGCGCGCGCTCGATGCCACTGTTGCCTCGATCAAGACATCGCTGCGCAAGGGCGGGATGGTGACCCTCGTCGGCTTCGGCACTTTCTACGTCGGCAAGCGTGCCGCGCGCAGCGGCCGCAATCCGCGCACCGGAGCGGCCATCAAGATCAAGGCGGCCAAGGTGCCGAAGTTCCGGGCTGGCAAGGCCCTCAAGGACGCGCTAAACTAGCGGTCTTCCTGCGGCGGGAACTGGCGGCATGGGCTTGCCCGGCCAACCGGTTCCGAGACCCGGGCACCCTCCCGGGGGTGCTTAGCTCAGCTGGTAGAGCGTCGCCCTTACAAGGCGAATGTCGGCGGT
>CAZXJW010000524.1:0-1650 GCA_964641005.1 uncultured Rhodocyclaceae bacterium | reverse complement strand
ATCCACGAGTTCGCCCACAAGCTGGACATGGCCAACGGCGATGCCAACGGCTTCCCGCCGCTGCACCGGGGCATGGACCGCTCGGCGTGGGCGCGGGCGTTCAGCGAGGCGTATGCCGATTTCCGCCGCCGCGTGGTGCGGCGCGAGTGCACGGCCATCGATCCGTATGCCGCCGAGTCGCCGGCGGAGTTCTTCGCCGTGGTGTCCGAGAGCTTCTTCGAGCTGCCCGAGGCGGTGCAGGCGGCCTATCCGGCGGTGTACGAGCAGTTGCGCCAGTTCTATCGCCAGGACCCGGCGGCGCGGCTGGCGGCGGTGGCGGCGTGAGGGGGCATCCGGTGAGCGCCTGGCGTGGGTTCGAGCGGGCCCGGGGGAGGGTGGTGGCAGTGCTGCTGCTGTTCGCCGTCGTGCTCGCGGTCCCGTTGCCGGCCCGGCCCCAGGCCACGGTGCTCGAGGTGGTGGATCTCGCCTATCGCAACGCCGCGGAGGTCGTGCTCATCCTCAAGCCGCTGGTGGGGCCGGAGGGCTCGGTGAGCGCGCTCAACAACCAGCTGGTGATCCGCGCCACGCCGCGGAACATGGCGGAGATCCGCAAGGTGCTGGCGGCCATCGACAAGCGTCCACGCCGGCTGCTGGTCACCGTGAGCCAGGACGTGGACTTCTCGCGCAGCCGCTCCGGGGCGGAGGTGCGCGGCACGGTGGGCGGGGACAATGCCTCGGTCACGCTGCCGGGCAAGCCCGGGCCGCAGCCGCCCGGGGCGGCCGTGGGCGCGGGCGGCGCGCAGGCGCGGGTGTACAACAGCCAGTCCGCCGGGGCCGAACGCTCGGGCCAGAGCGTTCAGGTGCTGGAGGGCAACAACGCCTTCATCGCCACCGGGGCCAGCGCGCCCATCAGCAACCGGCAGGTCATCACCGGGCCGGGCGGCACGCGGGTGATCGAGTCCACCCAGTTCGTGGACGCGCTGGCGGGCTTCAACGTGCGGCCGCGCACCAATGGCGACCGGGTGACCATCGAGATCGCCGGCAGCCGCGACCAGTTCGCCGCCCGGGACCAGGCCGGGCGCGACTTCGGCGGCCGCGACAGCTTCTCGCCGCCGGGCACGGTGAACGTGCAGCGCTACGACACGGTGGTGTCGGGCCGGCTGGGCGACTGGATCGAGCTGGGCGGCATCAGCGGCGGCGCGCAGTTCGACGAGGACGGCGTCTCGTACCGCAGTCGCGATGCCTCGCGCGATGCGCGGCGCTGGTACATCAAGGTGGAAGAGCTGCGTTGAACCCGACGGCCGCCGAGCGCCGGTTGCATCTCGCCGTCCTGATCGCGTTCCTCGTGGTGATGGCGTGGTCGGCGTGGCGGCCGAAGGATGGCTTCATCTGGTTCCTCGAGTCCGCGCCGGCGCTGGTGGCGGCGGTGGTGCTCGCGGCGCTGTTCCGGCGCACGCGGCTCACGCCGCTGGTGCTCGTGCTGGTGCTGCTGCATGCCTTCGTGCTCATGGTGGGCGGGCACTACACCTACGCCGAGATGCCCCTGTTCAGCTGGCTGCGCGACGAGTTCGGCCTGGCGCGCAACTACTACGACCGGGTGGGTCACGTGATGCAGGGCTTCGTGCCGGCGCTGGTGGCGCGCGAGATCCTGCTGCGCAATGGCGTCGTCGA
>CAZXJW010000523.1:0-1658 GCA_964641005.1 uncultured Rhodocyclaceae bacterium | reverse complement strand
CCACAACGTCGTGTGATTCCAGGTGTAGTCCGACAGCATCGGCGACCGGCGCGGCTCGTGATGCGGGATGGTGTGCGAAACGGTCAGGCCGGCGGCGAGGGCGCGTGCCTTGACGGCGGCCGCCGAGGCGGACTCCACCTCGAGAAAGATCAGGTGATGATCCGGCGGATAGAATTTCTTGATTGGTCGAAAGTAGGAAGGGAGCGGATCCTCGAGGACGGTGACGAGGCGTTTGCGGACCGCATCGTCGCGCGCGATCTCTTCGGCAAAATCAAGCACGCGGTCCCACTGTTGGCCCGCGATCACCATCTGGTCCCAGGGAAAAGCGGGAGCCAGGCGCATCTGGGCTTCGACGATGATACCATTGGTACCATAGGCATGGATCGCCGGGCGGGTGTCGGCTTCCTCGAGGGTGATGGTCCGAGGCTCATCCTCCACGGTGAGCAACGTGAGCCGCTTGACCGTCCCCGGTTCGAGCAAGCCGCCCCAGCTGATTGAACCGATGCCGCCGGAGCCGCCGCCGAGGAAGCCGCCGATGGTGGCCTTGACCCAGGTGGAGGGATAGCAGCGCAGTTCCCAACCCAGCGGACGGGCGGCATTTTCGATCGAGACCAGGCGGGCGCCCGGCTCCGCCGTGACGACGCCGTCTTCGATCGCAAGGATGCGGTCCATCCCGCCCACGTCGATGACCAGACCACCGTACAACGGAATGCATTGGCCGTAGTTGCCGGTGGCCGCCCCCCGTACGGTCATGGGCACCCGGGCGGCGACTGCCAGGGCCACGACCTCCCGCAACACGTTGAGGGAGGAAATTTTAACCGCAGCGGAGGCCCGGCGATCCGCGAGCCGCTTGGTCAGCACGGGCGAGTACCAGTAATAGTCTTTGGACAGCGTTTCCACGCCGGCCTCGTCAACGATGACGTTCTCCGTGCCGGCAACGGCACTCAGGGAATCGATCAGACTGGGTGAAACAGGGACAAATCCGCGGCTTGGCATGGGCACCGTTAAGCACCGTGCCTGCCAAGGCCGGCTAGGCCGACCGGCGATTTGTGCGATCTGTGGTGTTTGCGAGGCTGGCTGGCCGGCATCTCGCTTACGCGCGCAGCTGATTCAGGACGTTCTCGGCGAGACTGGCACACGAGGCGGCAAACCAGGCATGGCCCTCCTCGGCCGTGGCTGCGGCGGCGTCACCCATCACGCCGCTGGTCGAGAGGTCCGAGCTGATCCACGAGAAGATCGCCGGGGCGCTCTCCGGACGCAGTTCGCCGGGGTCGTCCAGCCTGGCGGGATACTCCCGGACCGCCCGCTCCATGTGCACGGTGGGAGTGGCGACCGCGAGCATCGCCGCGGTCTCCCAATGATTGGCATGACACCCGTAGGCCAGCTCCAGCGGACTCAGCGGCAAGGCATTGCTGGCGCCGATCGAACCCGCCCTCAGGTCGAAGGTCTGCTGGATCTCGCGCAGCGTGTACGTGTTGACGGCACTGTTGCCGCCATGGGTGTTGACGAGGGCCACGTGCCGAAAGCCCAAGGCGCGCAACTGGCGGGCCAGGGCCAGCAGCAGCCGCCGGAGAATCAGGGCACTGGTGAACACCGTGCCGGGAAAGCCGATATGCTCGTTGCTCTTCCCGTAGGTGATCGGTGGCGCGACATAGACC
>CAZXJW010000522.1:0-1660 GCA_964641005.1 uncultured Rhodocyclaceae bacterium | reverse complement strand
CGAGGATCTGCGGCAGCGTCTGGTCGATGGCGTTCAGCGTGACGTTGCCGCTGATATCGCCACCGATGTCGATGTTGAGCTTAGCGTCGCGGGCAAGGGCGAACAGGAGTTCGCGCACCGGCACGTCGTTCACCACGACGGTGTAGCGCTCCTCGGCCGGCGCGGCGCCGGGGGCGGGGAGGTAGGGCGTCTGCTGCACCAGGTCCGGGATGCCGTCGGCGGCCGGCGCCGGCTCGGTGGTCAGGTGACCCGCCGGGGCGGGCGCGGGCGGCTGCGGCCGAATCGCGGCGCAGCCCGCCAGCGAAGCCATCAGCAGGAGCGTGAGCAGGGCAAGGAATGTGGTGCGCATGGGCCCAGCGTCCGGGGACCGATCAAATTTCAAGATAACACATGATGTATCGATTATAAACTTCTAATATTTAAAGAACTCTGACTCACTCCACCGCCCTGCCCTGAGGCTCGGCCCAGCGCCGCCGCAGCGCCTCCGGATCGACCGGGGGCAAGCCGGCGGGCCGAAGGTGTTCGAGACCGACGAGCCCGGTGTCGGGCGCCACCCGCGGCATCACCGCCGACGACTCCGCGGGTGTCGGGGCAGCGGCCGGTGGTGCGTCGACCTTAGGCGCGGCCGGCGCCGCCGGTGCCACCGCCTGCGCGGGGGGCGCCGCGCGCGGGAAGGATTCCCAGCGCCAGGCGAGCCCCGCGAGCAGGGCCAGCACGAGAATCGCCCCGGCCAGCACCCAGGGGAGCCACGACCGCGCCGCGCCGCCGAACTCGCTGTCCGCGGCCGCGCGCCGCACGTGGCGCGCTTCGACCCGCTTCGCGCCGTCGGCGAAGGCCGCCAGCAGCGCCTTGTCGGCGAGGATGTTGATGCGCCGCAGGAGCCCGCCCGAGGCGGCCTCCACGGCTCGCAGCGCGGCGGCCGAGAACAGCGGCGCGCCGCCATGGCCGCTCGCCCGCAGGCGCGCGTTCACATAGTCCTCGACCTGGCCGCGGCGCAGAGGTTCTAGGTTGAAGCTGTGGGTGATGCGTTCGCGCAGCTGGCGAATCTCGTGGCGCGCGAGCTTGTCGTCCAGCTCCGGCTGGCCGAACAGCACCAGCTGCAGCAGCTTGGCCTGGGTGGTTTCGAGGTTGCTGAGGAGCCGGATCTCCTCCAGCGTCTCGAGCGGCATGGCTTGCGCCTCTTCGACGAACACAACCACCCGCCGCCCGGCGGCGTGGCGCCGCACGAGATAGTCCTCCAGCGCGCGCAGCACGGCGAGGCGCGGTTGGTCGGCGCCGGCCGGCAGTCCGAGCTCGCCGGCCACGGCGTACACGACCGCCTCGGCCGGCAGGCGCGGATTGGCGAGGTAGACCAGCGCGCAGTCCGCCGCCAGCTCGCGCTCCAGCATGCGACACAGCATGGTCTTGCCGCTGCCCACCTCGCCCACCACCTTGACCATGCCCTCGCCGCGCGCGATGGCATAGACCAGCGCCTCGAGCACCGCGCCGCGATTGGCGCCGGGGAAGAAGAACTCCGGGTCCGGCGTGATGCGGAAAGGGGGACGGGTGAGACCGAAGTGCCGTTCGTACACGGGCTCAGGAATCGCCCGGCGCGCTTAAGCCCAGGCGCGCGAGCCGGCTGTAGAGCGTGGTGCGGTTGACCCCGAGCAGGCGCGCCGCC
>CAZXJW010000521.1:0-1662 GCA_964641005.1 uncultured Rhodocyclaceae bacterium | reverse complement strand
GCGTGGCGGTGGTCGCGGTGCTGGTGGCGGTGAGCCAGCGTCCCGCGCTCGAACCGGCCGCGCCGGCGCCCAATCGCTTCCAGACGCTCGGCCGCGCGGAGCGTCTCGAGTCCACCCTGCAGGCGCCGCTGCTGCGCGTGGTGCTGCGCGAAGGCGTGGTGCGTGAACTGCGCGAGGACTGGCTGGCGAGGCACCAGGCCGAGCTGATCGAGGGCCCGAGCGCCATCGGCGTGATGACCGTGCGCCTCGCGCTCGGCGCGCGCCACCTGGACGGCGTCATCGCCGACATGCGCGCCGAGGCCGACACGCTGTTCGTCGAACCCCTGGGCCTGGCTGGACGGCGTCCGGAACGTCCGCGGTGAGGGCGCGCGCCGCACTGCTCGGCGCGTTCCTGTGGAGCCTGACCGCACTCGCCGTGGCGGCGCCGGCCGGCGCACAGCTCATGGTGCTGCTGCCGGGCGGTGCGACCCCGGGTGTGGCGGCCGCGCTGGCGCGCGACCACGGGCTCACGCTGCTCGCCGAACGCGCGTTGACCTCGCTCGACCAGCGCAGCGTGCTGTTCGGACTTGCGCCGGGCATGGCGAGCGAAGCGGTGCTCGCGCGGCTCGCGGCCGACGCGCGCGTCGCCGCGGCCCAGCCGGTGCTCGAACACCGCGTGGCGGGCATGCCACCCAAGGATCCCTACTTCGATCTGCAGGTGCGCACCCGGCCGGGCGGCGTCTCGACGCTGGCGACGCGCGGCACCGGCCGCAAGGTGCGGATCGCGATCATCGACACCGGGATCGACGCCGCCCATCCCGACCTGCTCGGCCAGGTCACCGAGGCGCGCAATTTCGTCGGCGCGGACCTGCACACCATTCCGCCCGAGTTCCACGGCACCGCGGTCACCGGTCTCATCGCCGCCCACGCCGGCAACGGCGTCGGCATTCACGGCCTCGCGCCGGACGCCGAGGTCTACCTGCTGCGCGCCTGCTGGGAGCCGGTCTACGGCGATGGACTGTGCAGCAGCTTCACGCTGGCCCAGGCGCTCGATTACGCCATCGAGATCCGCGCGCGCATCATCAACCTGTCGCTCGCCGGCCCCGCCGATCCGCTGCTCACGCAGCTGGTGGAACGCGCGGCGGAACTCGGGGCCATCGTGTTCGGCGCCATCGGCGAGGAGCCCGACCAGACCTTTCCGACCTCGATTCCAGAAGTCATCGCGGTGGAGCAGGCCTACGAGGGCACGGTCAGCGTGCCGGGTGAGCGGCTCACCGTGCCGGGCCTGCAGCTGCTCACCACGGTGCCTGGCGGGCGCTTCGACTTCGTCTCCGGGCCGTCCTTCGCCACCGCGCATGCGAGCGGCGTGGCGGCGGTGATGCTGCAGCTCGTGCCCCACCTGGGCCCGCACGAACTCGCCGCCTGGGAGCGGCGCCTGCACGAGAACCCGGAGCCACGCTGAGCGCGCCCGGGTGGCCGGTCAGATGAACGCGCCGGCCGGCCAGTATTCGAAGCGGAAGGCGTCGCCCGCGCGGTGCAGGTGGCCGGCGGAGGGCAGGGGGAAGTGCGCGGTGAGCACCTGGGTCGCGCACTCGCAGTAGCGCTCCAGGAAACCGCGACGGGTCGCCGCCGCCTGCGCCTTGTCGAAGTCGTGGCGGAAGTTCCAATGCGGGAACTGGCACT
>CAZXJW010000520.1:0-1668 GCA_964641005.1 uncultured Rhodocyclaceae bacterium | reverse complement strand
GCGGCGCGGCCATCCACGGTCGCAGCGAGCCCTGGGCCGACACCGGCGCGGCGATACGCTCGTTCAGCGGGCCGGTCATCGGTGCGGTCAACGGTGTGGCGGTGACCGGCGGATTCGAACTCGCGTTGAACTGCGACCTCTTGATCGGTTCCACCGCGGCCCGTTTCGCCGACACCCACGGCCGCGTGGGCCTGCTGGCGGGCTGGGGCCTCAGCCAGCGATTGTCGCGGGTCATCGGGCTCGCGCGCGCCAAGGAACTGTCCCTGACCGGCAACTTCATCGACGCCGCGACCGCCGAACGCTGGGGCCTGCTGAACCGCGTGGTGGAACCGGAGGCCCTGCTGCCCGCCTGCCGAGAACTCGCGAGCGCCATGCTCGGGCTCGCGCCGGATTTCCTGCCGACCTACAAGCGCGTCATCGACGACGGCTTCGGCATGCCGCTGGAAGCGGCGCTGCGCTACGAGAAGGCCGAGTCGCGCACCTGGAACGCGCGCGTCAGCGCGGACAGCATCGAAGCGCGACGTGGCGCCATCCTCGCGCGCGGCAAGCAGCAGGTCAGCGAAGAGTGAGCGACGCGCTCGCCCGCGCGTAGACCTGCGCCAGGCGGCCGAGCAGCAGCGCGTTCAGCAGGTGCCACAGGAAGTGGGTGCCCGCCGGCCAGCGTGGGCACAGCGCGAGGTCGAGGCTACGGGCGGTGAGCGACGCCAGGAACAGCGCCGCCGCCAGCAGCAGGCCGGGGTCCCGCAGCCGGCGCAGGTGTGAGACGCCGAGCGCCGTGAGCGCGAGCAGCGCGGGCGAATAGGCCAGCGAGCCGTTCAAGGGCGCGGTGAGTGGCGCGGCCGCGGCGAGCGCGACGACGAAGAGCGTCAGCCACGCCGCGCATGCCGCCGCCGTGAGACCGCGCACGTGGCGCAGGTAGAGCCACAGGAAACTCAGCTGGAAGAGGCCGATGGGCACGACGTCGCACCACTGCGCGGCGGGTGTCGCCACGGTGTGGAACAGGCCGCTGCCGAGGCCAATGACGGCGATGAGCGCGGCCAGCACGCGCACGTCCAGGCGGCCATCCGCGCGGCGCCAGGCATGCAGCGCCGCGAGCAGGAAGGCCAGGTTGGTGAAGGCATTGAGCGGCTCGGCCAGCAGGCCGGGGCCGAGACGCTCGCAGTAGAGGTCGAGCATTGGTGAGCGTCCCCTTCCGGCGTCACTCCCCGCTCGGCCACACGTCCTCGAGACTGCGCAGCGCGCCCACCGCGTTTGGCCAGCCGGCGTAGTGCGCGGCGTGGGTGATCATCTCCACCAGCTTGTCGCGGGGGATCCCTAAGCGTCGCGCGGCGGCGAAGTGGAAGCGCTGCTCCGGCTCGCGCGCCAGGGCGGTGAGGATGGTGCAGGTGACGAGCGAGCGCTCGGTCAACGCCAGGGCTTCGCCCTGCCACACGTCGCCGAACAGGTGTTCCAGCGTGTAGTCGCGAAAGCGCTCGGGAAAGCGATCGATGGCGCCCGGGTTGTTGGTCAGCTTCTCCAGCAGGGCACGGCCCTTCGCTGCGCGATCATCGGACATGGCAAGGCCTCCAGTCTGTGCTTCAGGCGTGTGCGCCGTGGCGCGTGAGGTAAATCGCCACCCGGCTGCTGGTGGTGTTGCTTGAGTCAAGCACAGCAGCCGGGTGAGCGAGG
>CAZXJW010000519.1:0-1677 GCA_964641005.1 uncultured Rhodocyclaceae bacterium | reverse complement strand
ACGCCGCGCCGCACCCGCCGGGTGCCGGACGTCCCGGTGGCTGCGCCGGTGGTCGCCACCAAGCGGCGCCGGACCCGCGCCGCCGCGGCGGCTTGACCCTGCGCAGCGCACGCGCCGCACGGCGCGCCTAGACTTGCCGGCATGAAGACGAGCCGTCGCGGCTTCGTGCTCGCCGCCCTGGCCGCGGCCTGCGTTCCCGCACGCGCCCAGGCCCAGCCCGAGGTCGAGGTCTGGAAGAGCCCGACCTGCGGCTGCTGCAAGGACTGGGTCAAGCACCTGGAGGCGCATGGCTTCCGGGTGAGGGTCTACGACACCGGCAACGTGGCGGTGCGCAAGCGCCTGGGCATGTCCGAGGCGCTCGGCTCGTGCCACACCGCGCTGGTCGGCGGCTACGTGCTCGAGGGCCATGTGCCGGCGCGCGAGGTCCGGCGCCTGCTCGCCGAGCGGCCGATGGCGCTGGGTCTCGCCGTCCCGGGCATGCCGATCGGCTCGCCCGGCATGGACGGCCCCGAGTACGGCGGCCAGCGCGATGCCTACGACGTGCTGCTGGTGCAGCGCGACGGCCGCAGCAAGCCCTTCGCGCGCTACGCCTGAAGCCCGGCCGCGGTGATGGTCCAATCGGGGCCATGCCGGACCCGATCGCAGCGACGGCCAGCCCCTGGCGCCTTTCGGTGGCGCCGATGATGGACTGGACCGATCGCCACTGCCGCTTCTTCCACCGCCTGATCACGCGCCGCACCCGCCTGTACACCGAGATGGTGACCACCGGCGCGCTGCTGCACGGCGACGTGCCGCGCCACCTCGACTTCGACGCGGCCGAGCACCCCGTCGTGCTGCAGCTCGGCGGCAGCGAGCCCGAGGACCTGGCCGCCTGCGCGAAGCTCGCCGAGCGCTGGGGCTACGACGAGGTCAACCTGAACTGCGGCTGCCCGAGCGAGCGGGTGCAGCGCGGTGCCTTCGGCGCCTGCCTGATGGCCGAGCCCGCGCTCGTGCGCGACGGCGTGCGGGCGATGCGGGACGCGACCGCGCTCCCGGTCACCGTGAAGCACCGCATCGGCATCGACCGCATCGAGAGCTACGACTTCGTGCGCGACTTCGTCGGCACGGTGGGCGAGGGCGGCTGCACGGTGTTCGTCGTGCACGCCCGCAACGCCTGGCTGCAGGGCCTGAGCCCGAAGGAGAACCGCGAGATCCCGCCGCTGCGCTACGAGCTGGCGCACCGCCTCAAGCAGGACTTTCCGCAGCTCACCATTGCGGTCAATGGCGGCATCACCACCAACGCGCAGATTGCCGAGCACCTGCAGCACGTGGACGGCGTGATGGTGGGGCGCGAGGCCTACCACCATCCCTGGCTGCTCACCACCTGGGACAACGCCTTCTTCGGCCAGGAAGCGCCAGCGCCCGACCGCAACGAAGTGGAAGAGCAGATGGTGCGCTACATGGAGCGGGCCCACGCCGAGGACGGCTGCCCCTGGTACGCCATTGCCCGCCACATGCTGGGCCTGCGCCACGGCCTGCGCGGGGCGCGCAAGTGGCGCCAGGTGTGGAGCGATCACCGCTTGAAGCCCCTGCCGCCGCGGGAGGTGTGGGCACTGGCGCAGGCGCATGTGAGCGACGAGGTGGGCGCGGGCTTTGTGTCCCCCGACACCCTCCCGCACGGAGCCGCCGCATGAGCAC
>CAZXJW010000518.1:0-1679 GCA_964641005.1 uncultured Rhodocyclaceae bacterium | reverse complement strand
CCCGAGTAAGTACGTCGGTGATAATGCGTTGACGCTCGGCGGCGTCGATCGGCGCGGCCATAGATCGAGCATAGGGCAACCCCCGAGCCGGTCGCAACTTCCCGCACCCCTGCGGGGCTACGCCCCACCCCCAGAGCCCAGCGCGCACCCATACGGTGCAGTACTCGGCAAATATTGCCTATTGACGTACCTTTTCGGTAGTATTATGGTACTTGCACGGCGGCACCCGTGGGGGGATGCCGCAGGACTCAACCGCGAGGGTACAGAGATGACCCGCACGATCTTCTATTTCGACCGCGAGGCCTACGAGGACGCGCTTACCCGCGTCTGTGGCTTCTACGTTCCCGTCCTGCCTGGCCGTCCCGCGTGGGGCGTCGAGCTCGCCAAGTGGGGGGCCAACTGATGCGCGCCACCACCCTGCAGGACATCCGCGCCGCCCAGCCCAAGCGCGCCGAGCTCCCCAGCCTGATGCCGAAGGAGACGGCCGCCGCGATCCGCAAGATTCTGCGCGCCGCGTTCCCGGCCACCCGGTTCAGCATCACCACGGCGCGCGGCTCTATGGTGTCGTCCGTGGACATCCGCTGGACCGATGGCCCGACCACGCAGCGCGTGGACGAGCTGGTGGGCGGCTTCGAGGCCGGCCACTTCGACGGGATGACGGACAGCTACGAGTACGACCGCAGCGCCTACCTGCTCATCGAGGGCAAGGCCTACCGCCCCGGCACCCGCTACGTCCACACCCACCGCGACCACAGCCCCCGCGCCGTGGCCCGAGCCCTGCGCGCCGTGCTGGCCTACTGGGCGTTCGACGCCGAGACGCTGCGCCAGGGCGAGGCGCTGGCCGCGGCGATCGAGCAGGCCGACAGCCCCGAGGCCGAGCGCGCGGCCGTTAACGCCTTCTATGGCGACGGCTGGCGGCTGTACATCCAGAACGCGCACGGCGACACCCACTGGAACCTTGCCAGCCTGACGAACCGCGCCCTAGCCGACCGCACGACCTGCACCCACACCCACCCCGAGGCCTGACCGATGACGGACCTAACCCGCCCCGTGCGCCGCAAAGTCACCAGCCAGCGCGGCCAGCCTCTCGTCGTGGCCCTCACGCCCGAAGGCATCTGGCTGCGCGAGCCCCGGCGCCGCACCGCGTACCTGCTGCCCTACGGCGTGGCCTTTATGCAGGCCGTCCGGCTCCACGTCGAGGCCGAGCGCCGGGCGAAGGCCGCCGCGCGCAAGGCCAAGCGCCAGCAGCGGGAGGCCTGACCAATGCCCCGCTTTATGCAGGAGGCCGACAACTTCGCCACGCCCGAGGAAGTCGCCGAGGCGCGCGAGAAGTACGGTAGCACCGAGATCGAGATAGACGAGGACGCGCTGGCATCGCGCGGCGAGGACGGCGTGTGGGTGCAGGCGTGGGTGTTCCTGCCGAGCGCCTGCGACCATTCCGCCGATGGCCCCGGCTGCGAGTACTGCACCCGCACCGACCCGCGCGTAGCTGCGGCCGAGCAGGAACTTGGCCGCCTCATTCGGCCCGAGGCCACCCAATGACCACCACCCAAGCCGCCGAGCTGTTCACGGCCACCGGCCCCCACTTCGGCCACTTGGCCGCCCTGCAGCGCGTCAAGGCGTGGCGCGCAGTCCTCGACCGCGCAGCCAGCGCCAAGTGCCGCGAGACGGCCCTGATC
>CAZXJW010000517.1:0-1690 GCA_964641005.1 uncultured Rhodocyclaceae bacterium | reverse complement strand
GCATAGGCGGCCTGGCCGATCTGCCCGTCGAAGGCGGCCACGGAGGCGGTGTTCACGATCACGCCACGCTCGCCCTCGGGCCCGGGCTCGCCCCGTGCGATGGCCTCGGCGGCCAGCCGCAGCATGTTGAAGGTGCCCACCAGGTTGATGCCCACCACCTTGACGAACTTGTCGAGGGGGTGAGGACCGTCCTTGCCGAGCACCTTCACGGGCACGCCCACGCCGGCGCAGTTGACCAGGCCGTGCAGGCCGCCGAAGCGGGAAACGGCGGTTTCCACCGCCCGCCGGCCGTGTTCCTCGGAGCTCACGTCGCACTCCACGAAGGCGGCGCGCGGGCCGAGCTTCGCGGCCAGGGCCTGCCCCATGGCGGCGTTCACGTCGGCGATGACGGCGTTGCCGCCCTGGGCGAGGAACATCTCGACGGTGGCGGCGCCGAGGCCGGAACTGCCGCCGGTGACGATGAAGGTGCGGTTGGAGATCTCCATGGCCGGATTCCAGAAGGTTGTGAGGGAGTTGTTCTAAGCCGCGAAGTGTAGAGGAGAAACGTCAGAAATCACCCCACAGGGTCTGGATGGCCGCCAGCGCCGCCACCGCGGCGGTCTCGGTGCGCAGGATGCGTGGTCCCAGGCGCACGCCCTCGAAGCCGCGCGAAGCGGCCATCTCCACTTCCGTGCGGTCCAGCCCGCCCTCCGGACCGACCAGCAGCAGCACCGCATCGGGTGGCGGGCTCATCGACTTCAATGCCATGTCCGACGCGGGCGAGAGCGTAAGCCTGCGCTCACCTTCGACCGGCTTGCCGACGCCCGCGAGCCAGTCCTCGAAGTCCACCGGGTCCTCCACCACCGGCACGCGGTTGCGGCCGCACTGCTCGCAGGCGGCCACCGACAGCTGCTGCCAGTGCTGGCGCCGGCGTTCGCCGCGCTCGGCGGCGAGCTTCACCACGCTGCGGCGCGTGAACACGGGAACGACCCTTGCGATGCCCAGTTCCACGGACTTGCGGATGGTGTAGTCCATCCGTTCGCCGCTGGAGATGCCCTGGACCAGCGTGACCGGAACGGGCGATTCGCGCTCCACCGGGCGGTGGGTGGCGGCCAGCACCCGCACCTCGCCGCGCGCCACCCCGGTGACCCGGCCGAGGTATTCGCCACCGGCGCCGTCGAACAGCGTCACCGGGTCGTCCGGGGCGAGTCGCAGCACCCGGATGGCGTGGTGGGCGGTGTCGGGGGGCAGCAGGGCCTCGGCACCCGGGCTGAGCGGGCCGGGCACGTGGAAACGTGCGCCGGACTTCGGTTCCCGGGGCGCTGACTTCGGATTCTTCATGCTAGCATTGTGCCACGCAAAAAACGCTTTGTTTATGAGGACTTGTTGTCGATCATGAAGGGTGCGCACGAGGCCCTGGACGCGCCCCCGGCGAGCCCGGATGCCGTCCTGCTGCCCGCCGTGTGCGACGCGGTCCGGGCCGTGGCCGCGGCCGAGGTGATGCCCCGCTACCTGAAGGTGGCCCACCAGCGCAAATCCGACGGCAGCCTGTTCACCGCCGCCGACCTGGCCGCCCAGGCGGCGCTGGTGGAGCGCCTGCAGGCCATCTGCCCCGTGCCCGTGGTGGCCGAGGAGATGAGCCGCGAGGAACAGGCCGGCCAGTGGCTGGCCGGCGAGCAGGGGCTGTGGTGCATCGATCCCATCGACGGCA
>CAZXJW010000516.1:0-1698 GCA_964641005.1 uncultured Rhodocyclaceae bacterium | reverse complement strand
CTCGCTGCAGCGCGAGGCCAACGGCCGCTTCGGCTTCTCCGCCAAGACCACGCTGTCCATCGCGCAGGAGCTCTACGAGAAGCACAAGGTGCTCACCTACCCGCGCACCGACTCGCGCCACCTGCCCGAGGACTACATCGCCACGGTCAAGGCCACGCTGGAAGAGCTCAAGGGCACCAACGCCTACGGCCGGCCCGCGGGCGCGGTGCTGAAGAACGGCTGGGTCAAGCCCAACAAGCGCATCTTCGACAACGCCCGCATCAGCGACCACTTCGCCATCATCCCCACCCTCGAGACGCCCAAGGCGCTCAACGAGGTGCAGCAGAAGATCTACGACATGGTGGTGCGCCGCTTCCTGGCGGTGTTCCACCCGGCCGCCGAGTACCTGGTCACCACCCGCATCACCGAGGTGGCGGGGCATCACTTCCGCACCGAGGGCAAGGTGCTGGTGAATCCGGGCTGGCTGGCGGTGTACGGCAAGGAAGTCCAGGACCCGGCGGGGAACGACGACGGAGCCACGCTCGTGCCGGTGGAGAAGGACGAGAAGGCCCTGGCCGCGGAAGTGGAGGCCATCGCGCTGATGACCCGTCCGCCGCCGCGCTACAGCGAAGCCACGCTGCTCACCGCCATGGAAGGCGCGGGCAAGCTGGTGGAGGACGACGAGCTGCGCGAGGCCATGGGCCAGAAGGGCCTGGGCACGCCGGCCACGCGCGCCCAGGTGATCGAGGGCCTGATCAACGAGAAGTACATGCTGCGCGAGGGCCGCGAGCTCATTCCCACCGCCAAGGCCTTCCAGCTCATGACGCTGCTGCACGGCCTGGGCGTGAGCGAGCTCACCCAGCCCGAGCTCACCGGCGAGTGGGAGTACAAGCTCTCGCAGATGGAGCGCGGCAAGCTCGGTCGCGACGCCTTCATGCGCGAGATCGCCGCCATGACGCGCCAGATCGTCAAGCGCGCCAAGGAGTACGACTCCGACACCATTCCCGGCGACTACGCCGTGCTGTCCACGCCCTGCCCCAACTGCGGCGGCACGGTGCGCGAGAACTACCGCCGCTTCGCCTGCGACAAGTGCAGCTTCTCCATCACCAAGACCCCGGGCAGCCGGCAGTTCGAGGTGCCCGAGGTGGAGCAGCTGCTGCGCGAGCGCACCATCGGCCCGCTGCAGGGCTTCCGCTCCAAGATCGGCCGGCCCTTCGCGGCCATCCTGCGCATCGTGGCCGACCCGGACAACGAGAACCTCAAGCTCGAGTTCGACTTCGGCCAGGGCAGTGGCGACGACGACGAGGGCGAGGCGGTGGACTTCACCGGCCAGGAGCCCCTGGGCACCTGCCCCAAGTGCGGCGGCCAGGTGTTCGAGCACGGCATGAGCTACGTCTGCGAGAACATGCCGCCGCGGCGCTGCGACTTCCGCTCGGGCAAGGTGATCCTGCAGCAGGAGATCTCGCGCGAGCAGATGGTGAAGCTGCTCACCGAGGGCCGCACCGACCTTCTTCCCAACTTCGTGAGCAACCGCAACGGGCGCAAGTTCAAGGCCTTCCTGGTGAAGCAGCCCGACGGCAAGGTGGGCTTCGAGTTCGCGCCCCGCGAACCGAAAGCCGGCAAGCCCGGTGCAGCGGCGAAGCCGGCGGCGGGTCGTGGCGCGCGTGCGGTGGCCAAGGAACCCGCGGCGCCGAAGCTCAAGGCCGCGGCCAAGGCCAG
>CAZXJW010000515.1:0-1702 GCA_964641005.1 uncultured Rhodocyclaceae bacterium | reverse complement strand
GAGCCCATCTCGCGCATGTACATGCGCACCGGGTCGGTGGTGCGGCCGAACTCGGCATCGAGCGTGGACACGGCCGCCTCGGCCTCCTCCACGGCGTCGTCGTCCGGGGCGGCCGGGGTGCTGTCCGACATGAGCAGCGTCTCGGCATCCGGTGCCTCGTCGTACACCTGGATGCCCATGTCGTTGATCATGCTGATCACGCCCTCGATCTGCTCGGCGTCCAGCATGTCGTCGGGGAGGTGGTCGTTGACCTCGGCGTAGGTCAGGTAGCCGCGCTCCTTGCCCAGCACGATGAGGTTCTTCAGGCGCGTGCGGCGCGCCTCTGCGTCGGTGCCGCTCAGGGCGAGCTGGGCCTCGGCGAGCTCGGCCGCGGCGCGCATGGCCGCCTTGCGGGAAGCCTTGGTCTCCCGGCCCGCGGACGCCTCCTTGACGGCCGCGGCGATCACGTCGCGGCGGGCATCCTTGCCCTTGCGGTCCTCGGGCTTCCGGTCACCGGCCTTGGCGTCCACGGCCTTCGCGTCCGCGGTCTTGGTGTCCTCGACCTTGCGCTCTTTTTCCTTAGCCATCTATCGGTTCCCTTGGAAGAGTTCGAGCCGCTGCAAAAAAGCCGGCGATGATACCTGAAGTGGGGGTTGGACCGCCAATCACGAGGGGGTTCCCGGCCTTCCGGTCCGCAGCACGGCCCGTGCCGCATCGCTGAGCTCGCTCGGACTCGAAACCCCGGCCACCGCGGAACGGCTGCGCTCGTCCTCGACCTCGCGTCGCAAACGTGCCAGCAAGTTGTCGAGATCCGCGGCGAAATCGTAGTCATCTCCGCGTTCGAGCAGCTCCGCCTGCAGGCTTCCGGCCAGGTCGCCCCGGCCGGTGTCCTCCAGGTGCTGGAGCAGCGCAGCAGTACCGTGGCCGAGGGTGTCGTCCTGGAGTCCGTGCACCAGCTCGGACACGGTCGTCCAGGACTCCGGACTCCCGGCCAGTTCCAGCGCCTCGGCGCAGCGCCCCGCCAGGTCCGGGCGGGCCACCAAGGCGCGCAGCAGGGTGCGTTCGCGCAGCTGGTGGGTGGGTGCGCGGTTCTGGCGTGGTGGCTTCGGGCGCCAGGGCCCGCCCGGGCGATCCTGGCGCGGCGGTGGCGCCCCCGGGATCTCGGCCAGCGACAGGCCCGCCGCCCGGGCCACCGCATCGCGCATGGCGAGGCTGAGGTTGGGCGCGGTGACCTGTGCCACCAGCTCGCCGGCCTGCTTGAGGAAGCTGGCCCGGCCCTCGGCGGTGTTCATGTCCACGCCTGCCTTCAGTTCGCGCAGCAGGTAACCCGAGAGGGGCTCGGCACCCGCCACCAGCGCCTCGAAGGCCTCGGCGCCGTGGGCACGCACGTAGCTGTCCGGGTCGTCCTCCTCGGGGAGGAACAGGAAACCCACCTGCTTGCCGTCGGCGAGCACCGGCAGGCAGACCTCGAGCGCCCGCCAGGCGGCCTTGCGCCCGGCGCGGTCACCGTCGAAGGCGAACACCACGTGGTCGGCCAGGCGCAGCAGGCGCTGCACGTGGAAGGGCGTGGTGGCCGTGCCCAGGGTGGCCACGGCGTAGCCCACGCCGTGCGGTGCCAGGGCGACCACGTCCATGTAGCCCTCCACCACCAGCACCCGGCCGGCGGTGCGGATCGCCTGGCGCGCCTGGAACAGGCCGTAGAGTTCACGCCCCTTCTCGAACA
>CAZXJW010000514.1:0-1704 GCA_964641005.1 uncultured Rhodocyclaceae bacterium | reverse complement strand
GCACGAGACCGTCAACCTGTCGGTGCGCCAGGGCGACGAGATGGTCTACGTGGAGCGGCTGGTGTCCGACCGCCAGGCCATGCGCGTGGCGCACCTGATCGGCGCGCGCGCGCCGCTGCACGTCACGGCCGTGGGCAAGCTGTTCCTGGTGGAAGACGGGGCCGAGGCCTGCAAGGCCTACGCGCTGCGCACCCGCCTGGAGGGCTTCACCCGCAACACCATCCGCGACCTCGCCACGCTGGGACGGGAACTGGACAAGGTGCGCAAGGCCGGCTTCGCCTTCGACCACGAGGAGGCCGAGCAGGGCGTGTCCTGCGTGGGCGCGGGCATCCGCGACGACGAGGGAAGGCTGGTGGCGGGGCTGTCGCTGTCGGCGCCGTCGAACCGGCTGGACAAGGCCTGGGGTCCGAGGATCCGCGAGGCGGCGGAGCGGATCTCGCGCGCCATCGGGTGGCTGCCGCGCTGAGGCGGCGGGTGCTGCGCGACGCTCAGATGCGCGCGCGGCTGGAGCGGTGCGAGGCCGAACGGACCTTGGTGGCGCGGGCGGTGCGCACCGGGCGCGCCTCGACCACTTCGACGGAGGAAACGCCCTCGATCTCGCGTTCGATCCAGTGCTTGATGCGGTTGGCATCGGCCATGCGCGAGAGCTTGCCCCACGAGTCGAGCAGCACGATGATCACCGGACGCGTGGCGATCTTGGCCTGCATCACCAGGCAGCGGCCGGCTTCCGAGATGTAGCCGGTCTTGGACAGGCCGATGTCCCAGCTGCGCTGGCGCACCAGTCCGTTGGAATTGTTGAAGGCCACCAGGCGCGAGCGGCGCCCGCCATCCACTTCCACCACGTGCGAGGTGGAGGTGCTGAAGTCGCGGATCACCGGGTAGTGCATGCCCGCCTCCACCAGCCGCACGAGATCCTGCGCCGTGGAGACGTTGCCGGGGTTCAGGCCGGTGGAGTCCACGAAGCGGGTGTTCTCCATGCCCAGCTCGCGGGCCTTGCGGTTCATGGCCTCGATGAAGGCACCGATGCCGCCGGGATAGTTGCGACCCAGCGCCGAGGCGGCGCGGTTCTCGGATGCCATCAGCGCCAGCTTGAGCATCTCGCCGCGGGTGAGTTCGGTGCCCACCTGCAGGCGCGAGCGGGTGCCCTTCACGAAATCCATGTCCTCGTGCGCCACCACCAGCGGCTCGTCCAGGGGCAGCTTGGCATCCAGCACCACGATGGCGGTCATCAGCTTGGTGATGGAGGCGATGGGCGTGACGGCCTCGGTGTTCTTGGCGAACAGCGGCGTGCCCTCCTCCTGGTCCACCACGATGACGGAGCTGGAGGCGAGCCGCGGCGGACGGTCCTGGTTGGCCCCGGCGGGGTTGGCCAGCAGCAGCAGGGCCGAAACGGCGGCGATGGCGGTTGCCCGCATGAGAAGCACTCCTCGGATCCCGAAAACCCCCGGGGCGACATGCCGGGAGACACGAATTCATGTTTCGGCAGGTTCAGGCATTCGCTTGAGGCCTGCCGGCCGACTCCTACAGGCAACGGTCATGCCAGCGAGGCTGCCCCCTGCCCTGAGACTGCCCCGGCAGCCGGGTCGGCATGAAAAGCGGGCGGACACTAACAAAAAAGCCCGCCAGAGGCCACCCGGAATGCCGCCACGGGTCCGGAAACGCCCCGTTTCGGTGCGGCCGTGCATGGTGTCCGGGGCCCGGGCC
>CAZXJW010000513.1:0-1711 GCA_964641005.1 uncultured Rhodocyclaceae bacterium | reverse complement strand
GCACCGGACTTTTAATCCGAGGGTCGCAGGTTCGATCCCTGCACGGCCCACCATATCAATCAAGCGCTTGTCGGCCAATGGCCGCGCGCCCACCGGGTCTTGCTCACCCGCTGGCCGGCCCGCCGAAAGCGTCTATAGTCTGCCGAGGCGGCGCCCACTTGCGACCGCCGGTGTCGTGCCTCGCCCCCGCCCACTTCGCGCCGCCCTTCCGTCACGCGGTTCTCGTCCACCGCTCGCGGGAGCCCTCGATGCTGCGTATCGCCGACTGCTTCGACGCCGAATTCGATCCCTACCTGGTGCTGCTGGCCGGCGTGATCTGCGCGCTCGGCGCATGTGCGACCGTGGTCGCCGCCGGGCGCGTGCATGCCGCCGCCGGCGTGCTGTGGCGCGCGCTGCTCGCGGTCTGCGCCACGTCGACCGTGTGGGCCACGCATTTCGTGGCGATGCTCGCCTGGCGCACCGACATTCCCATCTCCTACGCGCTGCTGCCGACCATCGCCTCCTACCTCGTGGGCCTGGCTATCGGCGGCGCGGCGCTCGCGCTCGCGCCGCGGCTCGCCGCGGGCGGCGAGCCCCTGGCCTACGGTCTCGGCTTCGGGCTGGGCGTGGCGGCGCTGCACTACGTCGGCATGTCGGCGGTCCGCGTGCCGGGCCGCCTGCTGTTCGACCCGTGGCTGGTCGCGGCCTCGGTGGCGGCCAGCGGCGCGCTCGGCATGCTGACCGTGAAGCGGCTCCATGCGATCCACGGACGGCGCGACTGGGGCATCGCCGTCCTGCTGTTCGCGCTCACGGTGCTGGTCCTGCATTTCCTCGGCATGCACGCCGTGACCGTGGCGCTCGGTGGCCCGCCGCCGACGCCCGGGTTGTCGCGCGACGCGCTCGTCACCGGCACCACGGCCGCCGCCCTGTCCATCGCGCTCATCACCTTGTTCGGCGCGAGTTTCGACAAGCGCCTGGCTGAGCACGTGGCGCTGGAGGCCGCGCGCTTTCGAGCGCTGGCCGATGCGGCGGTCGAGGGGCTGATCATCCATCGCGACGGACAAGTGCTGGACAGCAACGTCGCCGCGCGCCGCCTGCTCGGGCTGGAGGGCGATGCCCCGATCGCGCTCAGCACCCTGTTCCCGCCGGCGGGCCTGCAGACGGCGGACGACCAGGAGCTCGACATGCTGCGCCGGGACGGCACCCGCGTGCCGGTTGAGATCCACCGTCGCCCGATACGCGCGGCAGACGGGTCGGACGCCGAGTTGCTGGCGATCCGCGACCTGAGCGGGAAGAAGGCGGCGGAGCGCAGGCTGGCGGAGGCGCTCGAAGACGTGGGCCGCCTGCAGAAGCTCATTCCCATGTGCGCCTGGTGCAAGAAGGTGCGGAGCGACGCCGGGTTCTGGCGATCGGTGGAAGAGCACCTGACCCGTGTCACGGGGCACGACATCACCCATGGCGTGTGCCCAGAGTGCTACGCGCGGGTGCTGGAACAGATGCAACGTTGAGCACCGCGGGCGTGGCCGCGCCCTTGAAGCGGCGCCACGCGCGCCAATATTGGAGCTGTGGGCGCGCGCGCAATCTGCCGCCACATCGACGAGGTACAAGAACGTTGGGCCGCGGCGTTGTCTGAACCCGTAGCCGGCGGTGGCGCGTGACCGGCCACTGCTCACCGATAGGCCGCCCGACGCGCGCGCCGAGGAGACTCCATGGGCACCTCGTCCCTGCATGA
>CAZXJW010000512.1:0-1732 GCA_964641005.1 uncultured Rhodocyclaceae bacterium | reverse complement strand
GATCTTCGAGGCCCGCAAGCCGCGCGACCCGGCCGTGATGGCCGAGATCTCGGGCGTGGTCGAGATCCACTCCGACAAGCGCAAGGGCAAGATGACGATCACCATCACCAGCGAGGGCGGTCTGAGCAAGGACCACCACGTGCCGCAGGACAAGCACCTGCTGGTTCACGCGGGCGACCGCGTGACGGCGGGCGATGCGCTGATCGACGGCCCGCTGGTGCCGCACGACATCCTGCGCATCAAGGGTGAGGATGCGCTGGCCGGGTACATGCTCGACGAGGTGCAGAACGTGTATCGCGCGCAGGGCGTGCAGATCAACGACAAGCACATCGAGGTGATCCTGGCCCAGATGACCCGCAAGGTGCGCATCGAGAACGTCGGCGACACCGACCTGCTGCCTCTGGAGATCGTCGACAAGATCGCCTATCACCGCAAGAACCGCGAGATGGCCGAGCAGGGCGTCATCACCGAGCCCGGGGACACCGGGCTGAACGTGAACGACAAGGTGAACAAGAAGGAGCTGCGCGAGGCCAACGCAAAGGCCGAGGGCGCGGGCAAGAACCCCGCCAAGGCCCGCAAGTGCCGTCCCGCCACCGGCCGCACGCTGCTGCTGGGCATCACCAAGGCCTCGCTGCAGTCCGAGTCGTTCCTGTCGGGCGCTTCGTTCCAGGAGACCACCAAGGTGCTCACCGAGGCGTCGCTCGAGGGCGCATCGGACGAACTGATCGGCCTGAAGGAGAACGTGCTGCTGGGTCACCTGATCCCGGCCGGCACGGGCTTCAAGAAGTACCAGGGCATCCGCGCCAAACTGCTGGCCGAGCCGCCGGTGCAGGAGACCATGGACGAGGACTCGATGCTCGAGGAGGCCGCCGAGGTCGCCGAATCACTGGGCGCTCAGCGCGACGAATCCACGCGCCTGTCGGTGGAACTGGGCGAGATCCTCATCGGCGATCAGGACAAGGCCGCGGTGCAGGCGCCGACGGAGTAAGTCTTCTTCCGATTGACGGGGTCCGCCCAAGTCGGAACTCGCGAGTCGGGCGATAGCCGCACATTCTCAAACGCCGTCGGCGACCCCGGCGGCGTTTTTCATTCACGCTCGTCATCCGCGCCCGCCGTAGGCCAGGGCATGTGCACCATGGCGATGCCGGCGCTGAGCTCACCGCTCCTGGCGGTGCCCGGCGCGAGATCCGAACCACGCAACCCCCACAATCACCGGCACCACCCCCCACAGCCACTGCCACTGCTCGTACATGTACCCCGCCGCCGCGAACGGCAGCGCCAGCGCGCACGCCAGCGCCACCACCCACCACCTCGGCCTGCCGCGCGCGAAGAACGCCGCCACCAGATACGCGGGGAAGATCACGCCGTAGAACGTGATGAAGAACTTGTACGCCTCCTCAAACTCGATTTCATATCTCGGCGCGCTCATCAGTTTGTTCCATCGCGCACGCTCCGCCGCGATGCGATCAAGCTCCTCCTGCGAAGTGAACACCCCCGCCTGCCACAGCCCCATCACCCATGCGCCGACAACAACCAGCGCTGCCGCGGCCGCCATCGTCCAGTGCCGACGCCATCGAAGCACGCTGCCGTCGCCAGGGTCCGGGCGCTGGGGCGTGCCCGATACGCAGGCGGGCATCGCCCACTCGCGCACGTGCAGCGCGACCGTGAACCACGCCTGCACCACGAGGTGAACCAGCACCAGCGGCGTCCACCCGCCCGGCGCCGCATCACC
>CAZXJW010000511.1:0-1740 GCA_964641005.1 uncultured Rhodocyclaceae bacterium | reverse complement strand
CGCCCACGTCCACCAGCATCGGCCCGTGGTAATTGGAGATGAGGAACTGCGGGATCGCGAAGCTCACGCCCGTGACCAGGATCGCGGGCCACACGCCCTTCACGCCCTTCCAGCCCGCGAAGGCCCAGATCAGCCAGAAGGGCACCAGCACGGAGAAGAAGGGCAGTTGCCGGCCCACCATGGCCGAGAGCGCCATCTCGTCGAGGCCGGTCACCTTGGCCAGCGTGATCACCGGCGTGCCCAGTGCGCCGTAGGCCACCGGCGCGGTATTGGCGATCAGCGACAGGCCGGAGGCCGCCAGGGGCGAGAAGCCCAGGCCGATGAGGATGGCGCCGGTCACCGCCACCGGGGTGCCGAAGCCTGCCGCCCCCTCGAAGAACGCGCCGAAGGCGAAGGCGATCAGCAGCAGTTGCAGCCGCCGGTCGTCGGTGATGGTGGCGATGCTGTCCTGCAGGACCTGGAAATAGCCCTTGTCCTTGGTGAGCTGGTAGAGAAATATGATGTTCAGCACGATCCAGCCGATGGGCAGCAGGCCGAAGAGCGCGCCGTTCACCGCCGACATTCCGGCCATGGAGGCGGGCATGCCGAACACGAAGACGGCCACCACCAGCGCCGAGACCAGGCCCCAGAAGGCGGCCACGTGGGCGGACCAGTGCAGGAACGCGAGACCGCCGAGCAGCACCACCACCGGGATCGCCGCGCAGAGCGTCGACAGGACCGCGTTGTTCAACGGGTCGTAGACCTGAGCCCAGATCATTTTTTGACTCCTCCCTTGCCTGCGGCGGCCTGTTGTCGGTCGTTGGCGGCCGTCGCAAAACGGCGCGAGTATACCAACCGGTCCGGAGACGGGGGGCGCGCCGCCTATAATCGCGGCGGGGAAAGCGGCGCGCAGCGCGCCGCCACGAACGAAAAGAGGGGAGATCCGGTTCCATGTCCGCAGCCACCACTGCCGCCCGCGGCGGCAAGATCCTCGTCGACAGCCTGCTCGTCCACGGCGTGGACCTCGCGTTCTGCGTTCCGGGAGAGAGCTACCTCGCGGTGCTCGACGCGCTCTACGACGTGCGCGAGCGCCTGTCGCTGGTGGTGTGCCGCCAGGAGGGTGGCGCCGCCTACATGGCCGAGGCCTACGGCAAGCTCACCGGGCGCCCCGGGGTGTGCTTCGTCACCCGAGGTCCGGGCGCCACCAACGCGGCAATCGGCGTGCACACTGCCCAGCAGGATTCCTCGCCCATGGTGCTGTTCATCGGCCAGGTGGGCAGCGACGTCATGGAGCGCGAGGGCTTCCAGGAGGTGGACTACCGCAAGATGTACGGCTCGATGGCCAAGTGGGTGGCGCAGATCGAGCGCGCCGACCGCATCCCGGAGATGGTGAGCCACGCCTTCCACCTCGCCGTCTCCGGACGTCCCGGTCCGGTGGTGCTGGCGCTGCCCGAGGACATGCTCATGAGCGAGGCGGTGGCTCCGGCCGTGGAGTCCTATCGCCGGGTGGCCGCCAATCCGGGCTCCCGCGACATGGCGCAGCTTCGCAATCACCTGATCCAGTGCAACCGTCCCATGCTCATCCTCGGAGGCGGCGACTGGAACGCCGCGGCCTGTCGCAACATCCAGCGCTTCGCCGAGAAGAACTACCTGCCCGTCGCCTGCAGCTTCCGCCGGCAGGACCTGTTCGACAACCGCCATGGCCTTTACTGCGGCGACGTGGGCATCGGCATCAATCCCAAGCTGCAGAAGCGCATCGGC
>CAZXJW010000510.1:0-1750 GCA_964641005.1 uncultured Rhodocyclaceae bacterium | reverse complement strand
CAGTTCCGGGCGCCGCAGCCGAACGCCTTGTGGGTGTCGGACTTCACCTATGTCGCGACCTGGCAGGGCTTCGTCTACGTCGCCTTCGTCATCGATGTCTTTGCCCGCCGCATCGTCGGCTGGCGGGTTTCGCGGACGGCCCATGCGGACTTCGTCCTCGATGCCCTTGAGCAGGCGCTGCACGACCGTCGCCCCCTGAAGGGCGGGCTCATTCACCATAGCGACAGGGGCAGCCAATACGTCGCTATCCGCTACACCGAGCGCCTGCTCGACGCAGGCATCGAGCCCTCCGTCGGCAGCGTCGGCGACAGCTTGCACAGCGACAATCAGGATGGTTGAGCGCGTCAATCAGGATGAGCGTCGCCGGGGTCATCCGGAGGTCGGGCGTAGCCCGGCCGTAGGCTGACCCCGGCGGGCGCCTCTGCCCGACGGGGTGGGGTGCCTTGGCGGTTCGGTGTGCCGGAATGGGCGGTCATCCCAGGGGGATCGCCGCCTTGCCCGGCTCGCACATCACCGACCACCAGGCGAGGCGCTACATGACGCTCAGACGCAACCACGGCCGCGCCACCGCGGCCGCCATGGCGGGCTTCAGCCCCAGCACCGGTGCGCGGATCGAGGCGGATCCACGACCACCATCCGAGCGGGCGACACCCCGCGGCCGGCGCCGGCCCGACCCGCTGGCCGCGGTCTGGGATGCCGACATCCTGCCGATGCTGGAGGCCGCCCCGGGCCTGCGGCCGGTCACGCTGCTCGCGGAACTCCGCCGCCGCCACCCCGACCTACCAGCCGGCATCCGCCGCACGCTGGAGCGGCGGGTTCGCCACTGGCAGGCGCTGGCCGGCCCGGCGCGCGACGTGATCTTCCGCCAGGAGCACCCGCCGGGGCGGCAGGGACTGTCCGACTTCACCGAGGCCGCCTCGCTCGGCGTCAGCATCGCCGGCCAGCCGCTCGAGCACCGCCTCTACCACTTCCGCCTCGCCTTCTCCGGCTGGCAGCATGTCCGCGTGGTGCTTGGCGGCGAGAGCTTCGCCGCCCTCGCCGAGGGGCTGCAGGACGCCCTCTGGACACTCGGCGGCGCGCCGCTGGAGCACCGATCCGACAGCCTCTCCGCCGCCTTCCGCAACCTCACCCGCGACGCCGCCGAGGACCAGACCCGCCGCTACGAGGCGCTCTGCGCCCACTACGACATGCGCCCGACCCGCAACAACGCCGGCATCGCCCACGAGAACGGCTCGATCGAGGCGCCGCACCGCCACCTCAAGGACGCGCTCGGCCAGGCGCTGCTGCTGCGCGGTCACCGCGACTTCCCCGACCTCGCCGCCTGGCGCGCCTTCGTCGATACCGTCGTCGGCCGCGCCAACGCCGCCCGCCGCCGCCTCGTCGAGGCCGAGCGGCCCCACCTCGCGCAACTGCCCCGACAGCGCGCCGGCGCCGCCGAGGAGACCCTCGTCACCGTCACCCGCAGCAGCGGCTTCAGCCTGCGCCACGTCTTCTACACCGTCCCCTCCACCCTGATCGGCCACCGCCTGCGCGTGCGCCTCCACGACGACCGGCTGGAGTGCTTCCTCGGCACCTCGCCGGTCCTCACTCTGCCGCGCGGCCGGGCACCAGGTGGCGGGCGCGGCCGGCGCGCGCACGTCATCGACTACCGCCACATCATACACAGCCTCCGCCGCAAGCCGGGCGCGCTGCTCAACCTCACCTACCGCGACCAGCTGTTTCCCCGCACCGCCTATCGCCGCGCCTGGGA
>CAZXJW010000509.1:611-1753 GCA_964641005.1 uncultured Rhodocyclaceae bacterium | reverse complement strand
CCACCGCACTGCATGCCCGCCGCCACACGGGCTTTCCGGCCCGCAAGCGCTTCCCCCTGGCGCTCGCGGCAGTGCTGGCCCAGTTGGCCTGGAAAGCGTCGCTGTACGCACTGGGCCAGCGGCCCCGCCCCGACGTGCGCGTGGGCGTCACCCAATACGGACAATGAAGGCCGAGCGGGCCGCACACCCACCATGCCCCCTCGACCGCCCTGGCCTGAGGCCTCACTGCGCCAAGGCCGACCAGTGGCTCGGGAAATGGCATATACTATTAGTATATCCCACCCGAGTTTCGCCATGAGCATCACCTCCGTCTTCACCAACAACCGGTCCCAGGCCGTGCGCTTGCCTGCGGACGTGCGTCTGCCCGAAGGCGTGAAGAAGGTGCAGGTGCGCGCCCGCGGCGTGGACCGCATCATCTCGCCGGTGGGGCACACCTGGGACGAGTTCTTCCTGAACGGACCGCAGGCGTCCGAGGACTTCATGGCCGAGCGGGCGAGCCAGCAGCAGGCCGAACGCGAAGGCTTCTGACGTCGGCGCTGGCATGCTCAAGTACCTGCTCGACACGAACATCGTCATCTACGTGATCAAGCAGCGGCCCATCGAGGTGATGGGCGTCTTCAACGAAAACGCCGGCCGCATGGCCATCTCGGCCATCACCCTGAGCGAGCTCTACCACGGGGCCGAGAAGAGTGCCAAGGTGGCCCAGAACTTGGCCGTGGTGGAGGAATTCGCAAGCCTGCTCGAAGTGCTGCCCTACACCGCCAAGGCCGCCGCGCACTATGGCGCCATCCGTTTTGCACTGTAAAAGGCGGGGCAGCCCATCGGCGTCAATGACCTGCACATCGCGGCCCATGCACGCAGCGAAGGCTTGACCCTGGTGACCAACAACCTCGGTGAATTCGAGCGGGTGCCCGGGCTGCTGACGGAGAACTGGCTCGCTGGTCTGGCTTGAGTGCGGGGGGCTGTCGATCCTCCCCGGCCTCATCCGTCGTGGTCCTACCAAGACCCCTGTGCACGGAGACCCAGCCATGCGATTCATCATCACGGCGCAATCAGACCCCGCAGCCGCGAAGCCCGAGCCCTCGGCAGACTTCGATGTGGATCTGTTCAAGGCCTACATGCGGTTCAACGAAGAGATGCAC
>CAZXJW010000509.1:0-601 GCA_964641005.1 uncultured Rhodocyclaceae bacterium | reverse complement strand
GTCCAAGGAACTGGTGGGCGGCTTCTACATCATCGACGTGGGGTCTCTGGAGGAAGCCATCGCGTGGGCCCTGCGGGCACCCTCCGGCATGGGCAGCGACGACATCCTGGAGGTCCGGCAGTTGACCGGCGCGGAGGACCTGCCCGCCAACATCCTCCAGCTCATCAGGGAGGCGGCGCCGAACTGGAGCGCGAACGTCTGGCAGTCGCGCGGCAAGGCAGGGGCATAGGCCAGGAGCGGGCCATGATGCCGCAGGCGCCGATGCGCTGCAGGCTCACTTCGCGTTCCATGACCTCCCGCAGCGCCGGCACGGTGGGATCGCGCTGGGCCAGGTCGCCGGGGGCCGCAGCCGCGATGTTCGGCGGGCCGCCCACGAGGTAGATGTTCTCGGACACGGCCACGGCGCTGGTGGGGCGGAACCTGGGCAAGCAGGTGGTGCGGGTGGGGGTGGTGTGAGAGACATCCTTGCTAGGCCACCAGGGGAACAGCGCGCTTCGGAAAGGCCTTGAGCACCTTCTTGTCCATGGTCACCAGCCGAGCGTCCAGACGTTCCGCCAGCGCGACGAATTCGCAATCGTAGGCAGAACAATCACTGTCGCGC
>CAZXJW010000508.1:0-1765 GCA_964641005.1 uncultured Rhodocyclaceae bacterium | reverse complement strand
GCTGCGCCGGATCATCCGCCGCGCCATCCGCCACGGCTACAAGCTCGGCCAGAAGAAGCCCTTCTTCCACACCCTCGTCGCCGAGCTCGCCCGCGTGATGGGAGAGGCCTATCCCGAGCTGGTGGCAGCCCGCGCCAAGGTGGAGCAGGTGCTGAAGCAGGAGGAGGAGCGCTTCGCCGAGACGCTCGATCACGGCATGGAGGTGCTCGAGGCGGCCATGCGCAAGGAAGACCGCATGCTCGACGGCGACACGGTGTTCCGGCTCTACGACACCTACGGTTTTCCCCTCGACCTCACGGCCGACATCGCCCGGGAGCGCGGCTTCACCGTCGACATCGCGGGCTTCCAGGCGGCCATGGAGCAGCAGCGCGAGCGCGCCCGAGCCGCCTCGCGCTTCACCATGCAGACGGGCGTGGAGTACCGCGGCCAGGCCACCGAGTTCGAGGGCTACGAGCGGCTGCGCACCGACGACGCCGAGATCCTCGCCATCTACCGCGAGGGCAGCTCTGTGCCGGTGCTCGAGGCCGGCGAGCAGGGCGTGGTGGTGCTCGACCGCACGCCTTTCTACGCCGAGTCCGGCGGCCAGGTGGGCGACGCCGGCGAGCTGGTGTCGGGCAGCGGCAGCTTCGTGGTGGAGGACACCCAGAAGATCCAGGCCGACGTGTTCGGCCACAAGGGCCGCCTCGAGGCCGGCCGGCTCGCCGTGGGCGATCGCCTCACCGCACAGGTCAACGCCGAGCTGCGCCAGCGCACCGCCTACAACCACTCCGCCACCCACCTGATGCACGCGGCGCTGCGCAAGGTGCTGGGCAATCACGTCCAGCAGAAGGGCTCGCTGGTCACCGCCGAGCGCACCCGTTTCGACTTCAGCCACGGCCAGCCCCTGAGCGCCGAGGAGATCGCCCGGGTGGAGGACCTCGTCAACCGCGAGATCCGCCGCAACGTCTCGGTGGAGGCGCGACGGATGAAGTACGACGAGGCCATCAAGGCCGGCGCCATGGCGCTGTTCGGCGAGAAGTACGGCGACGAGGTGCGCGTCATCGGCATGGGCGAGTTCTCCACCGAGCTGTGCGGTGGCACCCACGTGAAGCGCAGCGGCGACATCGGCTTCTTCAAGATCGTGGCCGAGAGCGGCGTGGCCGCGGGCATCCGGCGCGTGGAGGCGGTCACGGCCGACGGCGCGCTCGAGTGGGCACGGGGCCAGGAGGCCCAGCTCGCCGAGGTGGCGGGCCTGCTCAAGGCCCCGCAGCAGGAGATCGGCGCGCGCCTCGCCCAGATCGTGGACAACGTGCGCACGCTGGAGAAGGAACTGGCGCGCCTGAAGTCGAAGCTCGCGAGTTCACAGGGCGATGACCTGGCTTCCCAGGCGAAGGACGTGAAGGGCGTGAAGGTGCTGGCGGCCCGCCTGGAAGGTGCGGACGGCAAGGCCCTGCGCGAGACCATCGACAAGCTGCGCGACAAGCTCGGCTCCGCCGTGGTGCTGCTTGGCGCCGTGGAGGGCGACAAGGTGGCGCTGGTGGCGGGCGTGACAGCCGACCTGACGGCGAAGGTGAAGGCCGGCGAACTGGTGGGCTTCGCGGCGGCACGGGTGGGCGGCAAGGGCGGCGGACGGCCGGACATGGCCCAGGGCGGCGGCACCGAGCCGGGCAAGCTGGACGAGGCGCTGGCCGCGGCGGCCGACTGGATCGCCCAGCGGCTCTGAAGAATCGGGATCGCGACGTGGTGCCGGGGTGGCGGCGCGTGGCGGTACGGGACCGCGCTGCGC
>CAZXJW010000507.1:0-1781 GCA_964641005.1 uncultured Rhodocyclaceae bacterium | reverse complement strand
TGCTCCTCGCCGTCTGACCTGTCTGTCACCAGACCGTGAGTCTGGCAGCCAGGACCCTCGAAGCCGCCGGCATTCCGACCGTGGTGCTCGGCTGCGCCAAGGACATCGTCGAACTCGCGGGCGTGCCACGCTTCCTGTTCAGCGACTTTCCACTCGGCAATCCGGCGGGGCGACCGCATGACCTTCGCTCGCAGGACGACACACTTGAACTCGCGCTACGTCTTCTCGAGTCGGCGTTCGCGCCGCGCACCACGGTGCAGTCGCCGCTGCGTTGGAGCGCGTCGGCGGACTGGAAACTCGATTACTCGAACATCGCGCGCCTGTCGGAAGAAGAGGTCGCGCGGCGTCGCGCCGAGTTCGACGCGCAGAAGCAGGTGGCGAAAGGCCTCAAGTAAATGGGGACATCCCACATTTCCAAGTGATTGATCCGCGGACCGGATCAATCACTTGGAAATGTGGGATGTCCCCTTATGCGAATGCAGCGCGCCAGTCACGCCGAGCGCGCCGAGCAGCAGCGCAAGGCCACCGGGGAGGGGCACCGGCGCGGGTTGCTCCGTGAGGGCGAATGCTTGGGCGACGATCCCGGGAAACTGGCTTGCGAGGTAGGCAGCGGGGTCACTCGCCAGCGCGAAGGGATCACCGATGCCAGCGAAACCGCCGACTTCAAAGCCCGGGATCTCGAGCCAGGATTCCAGGACGTAGCTGACCTTCACCAATGCGCCTCTCTGGAACACGCCGAGGTGCGCGTTGCCCACCACCGGCTCGGTGCGGGCGACGTGGTAATTGAGGCCGTCGCGCACGACGTTGGTGATTGAGACCGTCGGTTGCGCGAAGTCACCGGAGTTCGCCAAGGTGGGCAGGCCAAGCCCTGGACCGCCACGCAGGATGGTGACCGACTCGGCAACCAACGCGTCGTTGACACTTATGGCCGCGCGGAATCCCGCTTCGCCGGCGAACCCACCGAATGTCGTCAGGCCCGCTTCACCGGGAAAGAGCAGGTAGTCGAGCGAAAGCGCGAGCGGGATGTTGGGCAGGAAGTTCGATACCGAGACCGAGAGCGTCCACTCCGTTCTCGCCTCCACGCGATGAAAGGGAGCACCGTCGGCAATCGCCGCCGAGACGCTGGCGGCGTTGAAACCCTCCACACTCTGGTAGGCACGCATCTCGGCCGGCCGGAACAGAGTGTCGCCGTTCAGGCCGCGTGGCGGCGTGAAGTCAGGGACGAGGCCGATGCTTTCCGCGGCCGCGCCGGGCGGCGGAAACGCGCCCGAGAAGAACCCGGAGTCCGGTGGGACCCGTGCGGAGAAGGAGAGGTTCGTGGCGTCCGAACCGGCGACGTACTTCACGCTCGCATCGACCTGGGTGCTGCGCACTTCGATTTCGGCCGAACTGAGCGGGGCGAAGGCGAGGAGCACGAGCCCGAACAGCGCGCGGCCGGCGGGCGCGGTATGGGAAACATTGGCATGTTCGAACATTGGACTCGTCTCCACGTGAGCGGCCGCCCAGGGCTGTTCGGTCACGGTGACCGAAATGCGGCCGCGCGGTCTGGCTGCACGGTAATCCTTCCCCAAGCCGCGCACCGGTAATCAGTCACGTGTCGGGAACCTGAGGGACTGTCATGCCGAGGCCCGACCTAAAGGGTGGCCCTCGCGCGCGCGAGGTCCGCCGCCGCGGCGCGGTTCAACACCATCGCGTCCGTCACCACCGAGATCATGCGAAAGCCCTGGCGGGCGCGCAGCTGTGTGAGATCGGCGTTCGCCAGCACCGCGGTGGCGATGCCG
>CAZXJW010000506.1:0-1807 GCA_964641005.1 uncultured Rhodocyclaceae bacterium | reverse complement strand
ACCGGGCGCGAACGCCAACGCGGTGAAGGAGCTGGTGATCGCGGCCATGCTGCTCGCGGCGCGCAATCTCGCGCCGGCCATGCGCTTCGTGGAGTCGCTGCCGGGCGAGGGCGAGGCCCTGGACGCCGCCGTGGAGGAGGGCAAGAAGGCCTTCGCCGGCTTCGAACTCGCGGGGCGCACGCTCGGGGTGATCGGTCTTGGCCGCATCGGCAGCCTGGTGGCCGACGCGGCCATCCACCTCGGCATGCAGGTCATCGGCTACGACCCCGAGATCACGGTGGAAGCGGCCTGGAACCTGCCGCACCAGGTGAAGCGCGCCCACGGCATCGAGGAACTGGTGCGGCACGCGGATTTCGTCACGGTGCACGTGCCGCTCGTGCCGGCCACGCAGGGGCTGATCGGCGCCCAGCGCCTGGCGCTCATGAAGCACGGCGCGGTGCTGCTCAACTTCTCCCGCGAGGGAATCGTGGAGCTGCCGGCGGTGCTCGAGGCCCTGGGCGCGAAGCGCCTGCGCGGCTACGTGTGCGACTTCCCGGAGCGCTCCCTGATCGGCCAGCACGGCGTGCTCTGCCTGCCCCACCTCGGCGCCTCCACTCGCGAGGCCGAGGAGAACTGCGCCGTGATGGTGGCAGACACCCTGCGTGACTACCTCGAGAACGGCAACGTCCGCCATTCGGTCAACTTCCCCGACGTGGCGATGACGCGGGAGGTGCCCCACCGCGTGGCCATCGCCCACGCCAACGTGCCCAACATGCTCGGCCAGATCTCCACCGCCATGGCAAGGGCGGGCATCAACATCCACAACATGCTCAACAAGTCCCGCCACGACATGGCCTACACGCTGGTGGACGCCGACACGCCGGTGACGCCGGCGGTGGTGGAGGCGGTGCGCACCATCGGTGGCGTGCTGTCGGTGCGACATCTCGCCAGGAAGGCCTGAGCCTTGGACGACGCCATCCGCCGGCTGCGCGATCGCATCGACACGCTCGACGCGGAACTGCTCGCGCGCATGAACGAGCGGGCCCGCTGCGCCGCCGAGATCGGCCACCTCAAGGGCGAGAGCGCCGTCTACCGGCCCGAGCGCGAGGCGCAGGTGCTGCGCCGTCTCGCCGGGATCAACGAAGGTCCGCTGCCGGCCGAGGCCGTGCGCCACCTGTTCACCGAACTGATCTCGGCCTGCCGCGCGCTGGAACGCACGCTCGTGGTGGCCTACCTCGGTCCGCGCGGCACCTTCAGCGAGGAGGCGGTGCGGCGCCAGTTCGGCGATGCCGCAGAGGGCCTGCCGCTGGCCTCCATCCCCGAGGTGTTTCGCGCCGTGGCGTCCGGCGAGGCCGGCTATGGCGTGGTGCCGGTGGAGAATTCCACCGAGGGCGGGGTGGGCCAGACGCTCGACGAACTCGCCGCGACGCCGCTGCGCATCTGCGCCGAGGTCCAGCTTCCCATCCACCACTGCCTTCTGGCGAAGTCCGCCGCGGCCGGGGAGGTTTCCACGGTCTATGCCCATGCCCAGGCGCTGGCCCAGTGCGACCGCTGGCTCGCGCGCCACCTGCCCGCCGCGGCGCGCGTGGACCTGGCGAGCAACGCCGAGGCCGCGCGCCGCGCTGCCGCCGAGCCGGGCAGCGCGGCCATCGCCTCGGCCGCCGCCGCGCCGCTCTACGGCCTCGAGCTGCTCGCCGGGAACATCGAGGACCTGCCCGGCAACACCACGCGATTCCTGGTGCTGGGCGCCCAGGCCGTTTCCGCCTCGGGCCGCGACCGAACCTCGCTGGTGATGGCCGCGGCCAACCGGCCCGGCGGACTGCTCGAC
>CAZXJW010000505.1:0-1817 GCA_964641005.1 uncultured Rhodocyclaceae bacterium | reverse complement strand
GCACTCGTCGAACTGCATGACGATGTCGCTGTTCAGCACGGTCTGGATCTGCATGGAGATCTCGGGCGTGAGGAACAGCCGGTCACCGTTGACGGGGGACGCGAACTTCACACCCTCTTCGCTGATCTTGCGCATCTCGCCCAGGCTCCAGACCTGGAACCCGCCGGAGTCCGTGAGGATGGGGCGCTGCCACTGCTCGAAGCGGTGCAGGCCGCCGAACTGCTGCAGCACGTCGAGCCCGGGGCGCATCCACAGGTGGAAGGTGTTGCCCAGGATGATCTGGGCGCCCATCTCCTCCAGCGAGCGCGGCATCACGCCCTTGACGGTGCCGTAGGTGCCCACCGGCATGAAGATGGGCGTCTCCACGACGCCGTGGTTCAGGGTCAGGCGGCCGCGGCGGGCCAGGCCTTCGGTTTGCAGCAGTTCGAACGCGAGCATGGGGGGTGGATTGTCCCTGATGGCGCAGGCGTGACATGGATCACGGGCCAAGGGCATTTCCGCAGGCGTCGTGGGGCCAAGCGAATCTGCGCGCCAGGGCTACACGTAACGACTTGTGAACGGCTGCGTCGCAGCGCCTTCAGTCCCCTCACACACGGAGTACCCATGCAGATGGAAGAGAGAAGAAAGTTCCTGGGCGGCGTCGGTCTGGCCGCTGGCGCGCTGACCCTGGGCGGTGCCGCGCAGGCGCAACCCGCCCGCGCGGAGCGGCTCAGTACCACGGTGGAAGCCGTGCAGATGCCCTGCTGGGTGGAGCGCGCCGGCCAGCGGCTGCCGGTCGCCCCGGGCGACACGGTCACCACCGCCGATGAAGTGCGCACCGGCGCGCAGGCCGGCATCGTGCTGCGCCTGCCCGAGGGCAGCCTGGTGCGGCTGGGTGAGAAGTCGCGCCTGGGCGTGCCCTGGATGGAAGCCCGCGAGCGCGAGGGCCGGGTGCAGGTGCAGTCCGAACTCAAGCTCTTCGACGGCTTCTTCCGCTTCGCCACCTCGGCCGTGTCGAAGGCGGTGGGGGAGCGCCAGGTGCAGGTGGCGCTGCGCACCGCCACCATCGGCATCCGCGGTACCGACTTCTGGAGCATGACGGACGACGAGCACGACGCCGCCTGCGTGTTCGAGGGCCGCATCGCGCTGGACACAAGGGATCAGGGCGCCCTCACGCTCGATCAGCCCACTGCCTTCTGGGCGCGCTTCTTCCAGCGGCCGGTGCAGCCGGTGGGCAATGCCACGCCGCAGCAGCTCAACACCTTCCTGAACTCCACCGAACTCACGCCCGGCCGCGGCATCGCGCTGGCCGGCGGCCGCTGGCGCGTGGTGGCCTTCAGCGGCCGCGACGCGCGCGCGGCCCTGCAGGTGGGCGGGCGCCTGCGCGGCGAGGGCTACCCGGCGCGTCTGATCACTCGCGGCGGTGAGCACGTGGTGCAGATCGCGGATCTCGCCTCCGAGGCGGATGCGCAGTCGGTGCTGACGCGTATTGCCGGCATCGAGGGCGTGCAGGGCCGCGTGGCCCGCATGGGCTGATGCCCGATCGCCGGGGTCTGCCGCTCAGGCGGCCTCGGCGCGCTGCAGCAGCATGGCATCGCCATAGCTGAAGAAGCGGTAGCGCTGTTCGATGGCGTGGCGGTACAGCGCCATCACCTTCGCATGGCCGGCCAGGGCGCTCACCAGCATCATCAGCGTCGACTTGGGCAGGTGGAAGTTGGTCACCAGCAGGTCCACCACCTGGAAGTCGAAGCCCGGCGTGATGAAGATGTCGGTGTCGCCGCTCGCCTGGCCGCTGCGCGCCCAGGATTCCAGCGTGCGCACGGTGGTCGTGCCCGCTG
>CAZXJW010000504.1:0-1834 GCA_964641005.1 uncultured Rhodocyclaceae bacterium | reverse complement strand
GCTCAGGCGCCGCGCGCTGCCTGCGGCCGCTCCCCGGCCACGGTGCTGCGATACATGAGACGCGCATGGCCATCGTAGCCGCCGTCCGCGTAGTGCACGGCGCAGCGGTTGTCCCACACCAGCAGCATGCGCGCCTGCCAACGATGGCGATACACGAACTCCGGCCGCGTCATGTGACGCAGGAGGAAGTCGAGCAGCGCGCGGCTCTCGTCCGGCGCAAGTCCGTCGATGGCGAGCGTGTAGACGTGATTGATGTACAGCGCGATGCGGCCCGAGAGCGGATGGCGACGCGCCAGTGGATGGCGTTCGCGATGCTCGGCGTCCGGCGAGACGCGGATGCGCATGGAGCGGCTCGCGTCGTCGCGCGCGAACAGGCCGTTGGTGCCGTAGGCCGGCGCCGCGGAATGCACCGCGTTCAGCGGCATGAGCAGCGCCTGCATGGTCGGCGAGAGCGCGTCCCACGCGCGATAGCCGTCGGCGAACACGGTGTCGCCGCCGCGCGGCGGCACCACCGCGCCGTAGAGCAGGGTCGCGCTCGGCGGCGTGGCCTGGAAGCTCCAGTCGGAATGCCAGCTGCCGCCGAAGATGGGCGTGGTCTCGGTCGCTTCGCGCCGCACCTCGATGACGTGCGCGTAGCCGTCCATCGGCGCGACGTAGGGATCGTGACCGAATTCGCCGAAGCACAGACTGACGCGCTCGAGCGCGGCGGGATCGAGATCCTGCTCGGGAAAGCACAGCAGCGGATGGTCCTGCCACAGGTCCACCAGGCGCGCGCGCAAGCTCGCATCGAGCGGTCCGCGCAGGTCCACGCCGTCGACCACGGCGGCGAAACCATGGGCCGTGGGCGCGACGCTCAGGCTGGCCAGGCTGGACATGTCGGAAGTATCTCGCGGACAGACCGGCTTCGCCATCGTGGCCGCCGCGCACCGTGTCCGCGGCCGCGCGTGAGCACTGTTAAGATGCCGACCTCGTGCCGCGCGGACTCTCTCATGCAGGAACACTTCGAACATCGTCAACTCCTCACACCCGAGGCGCTCCGCGCGCTGCTGGTGAAGCACGATGCGGCGTCGGGCTGGCGCCTCGCGGTGCACCTCGGCGTACTGCTGCTCGCGGCGGTCGCCGCCATTCACTGGCACGACTCGCCGCTGCTCGCGCTGCCCGCGACCGTGCTGCTGGCAGTAGCCTGGGCCGGTGTGTTCGCGCCCTTCCACGAATGCACCCACCAGACCGCCTTCGCCACGCCGCGCTACAACGCACTCGGCGCCTGGCTGACCGGCCTGCCCTTCGGCATGGCGCCTTCGGTCTATCGCACGTTTCATTTCGAACACCATCGACACACCCAGGATCTCAGTCGCGATCCGGAGGCGCTGGCCTACCCCGGGGGCCCGCAATGGCCGCGGAGCGGCGCCGCCTGGCGACGCGCCGCGCTCGGCGACGGCCTCATGCGTCTCAAGCTCTCGCTCGCGCTGCACTTCGCCTTGCGGCCGCGGCACGAATGGCCGCTGCTCGGCCGCTGGACCGATTACATCGAGGACCCGGCCGGGCTCGCGCGGGAATGCCGCCTGCTGCTCGCCGCCTGGGCGGCGTTCCTGCTCGCCGCGCTGCTGTGGATCCCGGGCGGCGTCTGGCTGCTCGCCGGCCTGTGGCTCGCCCACGTGCTGCAGACGCTGTGGCTCATGTGCGAGCACTCGAGCCTGCCGACCACGGGCAGCATCCTGCTCCGCACACGCAGCGTGACCAGCAACGGCTTCGCACGCTTCTGGCTGTGGAACATGAACTACCACGCCGAGCACCACGCCTGGCCGGGCATTCCCTGGCATCGCCTGCCCGACGC
>CAZXJW010000503.1:0-1850 GCA_964641005.1 uncultured Rhodocyclaceae bacterium | reverse complement strand
CTCGAAGCCGTAGTAGGGCGTCAGGTCCATGCCGCCGCCGAACCAGAACACCGGCGCCTCGCCGGCCTTCGAGGCGGTGAACAGGCGCACGTTCATGTGCACCGTGGGCACGTAGGGATTGCGCGGGTGCAGCACCAGCGACACGCCCATGGCCTCGAAGCCGCGGCCGGCCAGTTCCGGGCGGCCGGCGCTGGCGGAGGGCGGCAGCTTCTCGCCCATCACGTGGGAGAAGGCCACGCCCGCGCGCTCGAACAGCGTGCCCTCCTCGAGCAGGCAGGACACGCCGCCGCCCCCTTCGGGGCGCTGCCAGGCGTCACGGCGGAAGGCCTGGCCGTCGGCCTGCGCCAGGCCTGCCACGATGGAATCCTGCAGGCTGGTGAAGAAGGCCTTGGCCGCGAAGAGGTCCACGCCGCTCACAGCAGGCTCTTCTTCGCGCCGATGGCCCGGTGGCCGATGTCGCGGCGCATCTGGCTGCCCTCGAAGCGGATCTGGTCGGCGATCTCGTAGGCGCGGCGCTGCGCCACGCGCACCGTGTCGCCCAGCGCGGTGACGCACAGCACCCGTCCGCCGCTGGTGAGCACCCTGCCGTCGGACTGGATGGTGCCGGCGTGGAACACGTGGAAGTCCTCGCCGTCGCGAGGCAGGCCGCTGATGGCGTCGCCCTTGCGAGGGGCTTCGGGGTAGCCGTGGGCAGCCATCACCACGCCCAGGGCCACGCGCCGGTCCCACTCGGCCTCCACGCGGTCAAGGGTGCCGGCCACGGCGTGCTCCACCAGCGTGTGCAGGTCGGACTTCAGGCGCATGAGGATGGGCTGGGTCTCGGGATCGCCCATGCGGCAGTTGAACTCCAGCACCTTCACCTCGCCCGCGGGCGTGATCATCAGGCCCGCGTAGAGGAATCCGGTGTAGGTGTCGCCCTCGGCATCCATGCCGGCCACCACGGGCTGGATCACCTCGCGCATGACGCGGGCGTGCAGCGCGGGCGTGAGCACCGGGGCGGGCGAGTAGGCGCCCATGCCGCCGGTGTTGGGGCCGCGGTCGCCATCGAGCAGGCGCTTGTGGTCCTGGCTGGAGGCGAGCGGCAGCACGTGGCGGCCGTCCACCATGACGATGAAGCTCGCCTCCTCGCCCTCGATGCACTCCTCGATCACCACGCGCGCGCCGGCCGTGCCCATGGCGCCGCCGGAGAGCATGGCGTCGATGGCGGCGTGCGCCTCGTCGGTGGTGACCGCCACCACCACGCCCTTGCCCGCGGCGAGGCCGTCGGCCTTCACCACGATGGGCGCGCCCTGGGCGTCCACGTAGGCGTGGGCGGCCTGCGCTTCGGTGAAGGTCTGGTAGCGCGCGGTCGGGATGTTGTGGCGGACCATGAAGCGCTTGGCGAAGTCCTTGGAGGACTCGAGCTGGGCGGCGCGGCGGGTGGGCCCGAAGATCCTCAGGCCCGCGGCGCGGAAGGCATCCACCACGCCCTCCGACAGCGGCGCCTCGGGGCCTACCACGGTCAGGGCGATGCTCTCGCGCTGGGCGAACTCCACCAGATCGGGGATGCTGGAGAAGGGCACGTTGAACAGCCCGTCCTCCCGGGCCGTGCCGGCGTTGCCCGGCGCCACGTACACGCGCGCCACGCGCGGTGACTGCGCCAGCCGCCAGGCGAGCGCGTGCTCCCGTCCACCACCGCCGATCACCATCAGGTTCATGGATGCCTCAATGCCGGAAGTGGCGGATGCCGGTGAACACCATGGCGATGCCGCGCTCGTCGGCGGCGGCGATCACCTCGTCGTCGCGCACGCTGCCGCCGGGCTGGATCACCGCCGTGGCGCCGGCGTCGGCCAGCACGTCCAGGCCGTCGC
>CAZXJW010000502.1:0-1853 GCA_964641005.1 uncultured Rhodocyclaceae bacterium | reverse complement strand
GGTGAAGCGCCTCGAGGCCCTGAAGGGCGCCGTGCCGCAGATCGCCGACGTTCGCGGCCTGGGCGCCATGATCGCCGTGGAGTTCAACAAGGCCGGCAGCGACGAGCCCGATGCCGACTTCACCAAGCGCGTGCAGCTCGCCTGCCTGGCGAAGGGCCTGCTGGTGCTCACCTGCGGCGTGTATGCCAACGCGCTGCGCTTCCTGTTCCCGCTCACCATCCAGGACGCGGTGTTCGAGGAGGCGCTGGGGATCCTCGAGGGCGTGCTGAAGGACGAGGCGAAGCTGTCGAAGGCTGCCTGAGCGCGAGGGGGCTCAGTCCCCCTCGTACTCCACCGCCAGCCCCACCGACGCCCGCGACACCCGGACCTTCACCACGCGGCCCACGGCCGTGAACCGCGCCCACAGCCAGCGGGCGATGTTCTCGGACGTGGGCACGTCCATCACGTCGTTCAGGAAGCGGTGGTCCAGCTCTCGCCGCACGGCGTCCGTGGCGGCGGTGAGCTCGGATTCGCGGATCACGTAACCGTCCACCACCGGCCCCTCGAACCAGACCTCCACCTCGTAGCTGTGGCCGTGGATCTCCGGCCAGTCGGGCAGCCGGTGCGCGGCGTCGAAGGTGAATCGCTTGGAGATCTTCACGGGGCTCAGGGAATGCCGATGAGTTTGTGGGTCTGCAGGCTCAGCCGCCAGGCGGGATGGGCGCGGCAGTATTCCACCGCCGCCGCCACGTTGTTCGCCAGGTCGGGGCCGTCCATGGGCTGCAGGAAGCGGTGGCGGAAGTCCCAGGCCTCCAGCGCCCGCGGGTCGCTGCCGGCCTGCGGATAGACCAGCTTGAGTTCGTCCCCGCGGCGCTGGACCACCTCGGTGCCGTGCTTGGGGCTCACGCAGATCCAGTCGATGCCCGGCGGCGCGGGCTGGGTGCCGTTGGTCTCCACGGCGATCTCGAAGCCCTCGGTGTGCAGCGCGTCGATGAGCGCCGTGTCCAGTTGCAGCAGCGGTTCGCCACCGGTGCACACCACGAAGCGATGGTCGCGCACCGGACCCCAGGTGCGCGCAACGGCCTCCGCAAGCGCCGCGGGCGTCTCGAAGCGTCCGCCACCCTCGCCGTCGGTGCCCACGAAGTCGGTGTCGCAGAAGCGGCAGGCCGCCGCGGAGCGATCCGCCTCGCGACCCGACCACAGGTTGCAGCCGGCGAAGCGGCAGAACACGGCCGCCCGGCCTGCGTTGGCGCCCTCGCCCTGCAGGGTGAGGAACAGTTCCTTCACCGAGTAGCTCACGCGGCCACTCCCGCGCGCCACGCCGCCCAGCCCTTCGATCGCAGTTCGCACGCCGGGCAGGCGCCGCAGCCGTAGCCCCAGTCGTGGCGATGCGCGCGGTCGCCCACGTAGCAGGTGTGGGTGGACTCCACCAGCAGGCCCACCAGCGCATCTCCGCCCAGTTCGTGCGCGAGCGCCCAGGTGGCCGCCTTGTCCAGCCACATGAGCGGGGTCTCGATGACGAAACGCCGGTCCATGCCCAGCCCCAGCGCCACCTGCAGGGCCTTGAGGGTGTCGTCGCGGCAGTCCGGGTAGCCGGAGTAGTCGGTCTCGCACATCCCGCCCACCAGCACCCTGTGGCCACGTCGCCACGCCAGCGCAGCTGCGCAGGTGAAGAACAGCAGGTTGCGGCCCGGCACGAAGGTGTTGGGCAGGCCGGAGGCGGTCATGCGGATCTCGGTTTCGCGGGTGAGCGCGGTGTCGCCGAGGTGGTTCACCACGGCCAGGGGAAGGACGGTGTCCTCGCCCAGTCGGGCATTCCACTCGGGCGACAGGCGGCGCAGGCCGTCGAGCACGGCGTCGCGGCAGTCCAGTTC
>CAZXJW010000501.1:0-1855 GCA_964641005.1 uncultured Rhodocyclaceae bacterium | reverse complement strand
TGAGCGACAGGTCCATCAGCAGCTGGGCGCGGCGCTCCTCGGGGAAGAAGTTGATGATGCGGTCCAGGGCCTGGTTCGAGCTGTTGGCGTGCAGCGTGCCCAGGCAGAGGTGGCCCGTCTCGGCGAAGGCGATGGCGTGTTCCATGGTCTCGCGCTCGCGGATCTCGCCGATCAGGATGACGTCGGGGGCCTGTCGCAGGGTGTTCTTGAGCGCCATCTCCCAGGACTCGGTGTCCACGCCCACCTCGCGCTGCGTGACGAGGCAGTTCTTGTGCTCGTGCACGTACTCGATGGGGTCCTCGATGGTGATGATGTGGCCGTGGGAGTTCTCGTTGCGGTAGCCGATCATGGCCGCGAGCGTGGTGGACTTGCCCGAGCCCGTGGCGCCCACCACGATCACCAGGCCGCGCTTGGCCATGATCACGTCCTTGAGCACCTCGGGCAGCCCGAGATCCTCCATGCGCGGAATGGTGGTGGTGATGGTCCGCAGCACCAGGCCCACCCGCTGCTGCTGGATGAAGGCGTTGACCCGGAAGCGGCCGATGCCCGGCGGGTTGATGGCGAAGTTGCACTCCTTGGTGCGCTCGAACTCGGCGGCCTGCTTGTCGTTCATCACGGCGCGGGCGAGTTCGGCCGTGTGCACCGGCGTGAGGCTCTGGCTCGACACCGGGGTCATCTTGCCGTCGACCTTGAAGGCCGGCGGGAAGCCCGCGGTGATGAACAGGTCGGAGGCCTTCTTCGCGACCATCGCGCGCAGCAGGTCGTTGATGAATTTCTGGGCCTGATCGCGATCCATGGATGTTTTCCTCGGGAGGTGCCGCCCGCGGCGGCGGGGGCGGGCCTCAGCCCGGGAACAGGTCCTTGTTGGCGGCCTTGGTGCGCGCCTCGGCCGGGGTCACCACGCCTCGCTGCACCAGGGTCTGCAGGTTCTGGTCGAGCGTCTGCATGCCGTACTGCTGGCCGGTCTGGATGGCGGAGTACATCTGCGCCACCTTGTTCTCGCGGATCAGGTTGCGGATGGCCGGTGTGCCGATCATGATCTCGTGCGCCGCCGCCCGGCCGCTGCCGTCCTTGGTCTTGAGCAGCGTCTGCGAGATCACCGCGCGCAGCGACTCGGACAGCATCGCCCGAACCATCTCCTTCTCGGCCGCGGGGAACACGTCGATGATCCGGTCCACGGTCTTGGCCGCGGAGCTGGTGTGCAGGGTGCCGAACACCAGGTGGCCGGTCTCGGCCGCCGTCATGGCCAGGCGGATGGTCTCGAGGTCGCGCATTTCGCCCACCAGGATCACGTCCGGGTCCTCGCGCAGCGCCGAGCGCAGCGCGTTGGCGAAGGACATGGTGTGCGGCCCCACCTCGCGCTGGTTGATGAGGCACTTCTTCGACTCGTGCACGAACTCGATCGGATCCTCCACCGTGAGGATGTGGCCGTGCTCGTTCTCGTTGATGTCGTTCACCATGCCCGCCAGGGTGGTGGACTTGCCCGAGCCCGTGGGGCCGGTCACCAGCACGATGCCGCGCGGCTGCTGGGCGATCTCCTTGAAGATCGCCGGCGCCTTGAGCTCCTCGAGGGTGAGCACCTTGGAGGGAATGGTCCGCATCACCGCGCCCGCGCCGCGGTTCTGGACGAAGGCGTTGACGCGGAAGCGCGCCAGGTTCGGGATCGAGAACGAGAAGTCGCACTCGAGCGTCTCCTCGTAGGTCTTGCGCTGCCCGTCGTTCATGATGTCGTAGATCATGGCGTGCACGTCCTTGTGCTCCATGGGCGGCAGGTTGATCCGCCGCACGTCACCATGAACCCGGATCATCGGCGGCAGGCCGGCCGACAGGTGCAGGTCGGACGCCTTGTTCTTGA
>CAZXJW010000500.1:1516-1859 GCA_964641005.1 uncultured Rhodocyclaceae bacterium | reverse complement strand
AAACGCTCCTCGTAGAGTAGCGCGAACTGGTTCATTGCCTCGCGCCATTCCTTCGCCGCGCGACCCCAGTCGGTCGTGATGTTGCGCAGCGCCAGCCAGAGCAGCTTCGTCGCCGCATCGTCGCCGGGGAAGTGGCCGCGCGTCTTGATGATCTTGCGTAGCTGGCTGTGCAGGCTCTCGATGGCGTTGGTCGTGTAGATCACACGGCGCACCGCTGGCGGGAACGCGAAGAACGGGATCACCCGGCCCCAGGCCCTGCGCCACGCGGCCACCACAGTAGGGAATTTCTGGCCCCAGGCGCCGCCCTCGAACTCGTTCATGGCCGCGGCCGCCGCCTCGGCAC
>CAZXJW010000500.1:0-1506 GCA_964641005.1 uncultured Rhodocyclaceae bacterium | reverse complement strand
GCACTGGCCGCCGTGTAGATCGGCTTGAGGGCCGCCGCCAGGGGCTTGCGGTCCTTCCAGCTCGCATAGTCAAGGCTGTTGCGGATCAGGTGCACGATACAGGTCTGCAGTGTCGTGGCCGGGAACACCGTGCTCAGGGCCTCCGGGATGCCCTTGAGCCCGTCCGTGACGGCAATCAGGATGTCGGCCACGCCGCGGGTCTTGAGGTCGTTGAACACTTTCATCCAGAACTTCGCCCCTTCGGTGTTCTCGATCCACAGCCCCAGGATATCGCGCGTTCCGTCGGGGAGCACTCCCAGGGCCAGGTAGATGGCCTTGTTGCGCACCACCGCCTCTTCGCGGACCTTCACCCGCAGCGCGTCAAAGAACACCACTGGGTACATGAGTTCGAGTGGTCGCGCCTGCCAGGCGGTCACCTCGCTCATGACCGCATCGGTGACCGAGCTGATGAACTCCGGCGAGACCTCGGTACCATACTGCTCGGCCAGAAACGCCTGGATTTCGCGTACCGTCATCCCGCGCGCGTACAGCGCCACGATCTTGTCGTCAAAGCCGGTAAATCGACGCTCGTGCTTCGGAATCAGCAGCGGCTCGAAGCTACCCTCCCGGTCGCGTGGCACCTCGATGCGCAGCGGCCCGTCCTCGGTTAGAACCGTCTTGCCGGTGCTCCCGTTGCGATGGTTTCCGGTCTCTGCAGGCTTGTCGCCTCCGGGCGGATAGCCCAGGTGGTGACTCAGCTCCCCACCCAGGGCCCGCTCGATCAACGCCTTCTTCAGCGCCATCGTCACGTCCTGGATCGACTCGGCCGTCATCGGCCCCTGCACCAACTGGTCAAGCAGCTCCTGGGGGATCTTCGGCAGCGCCGCCGACCGCTCCGCGATCGCAGCGTTCTTCAGCTTCGTCTTGCTCGGCATACATGCTCCTTTCTCTCATGGTATGCCTCACACACAAAATTCCAGACAGGCTCAGCCTCACTGATCGACCAGTTCGACGACCTGCGCCAGCCGCTGCCTTTACCCTTCCCTCTTCCCCCTTCCCCCTTCCCCCTTCCCCGCCTTCCCCCTTCCCCCTTCCCCCTTCCCTGAATCAACGCGTCAACTCCCGCATCGCCCTGTCCAGCCCGTCGAGCGTCAGCGGATACATCCGGTCGCCCATCAGCTGCCGGGTCAGCTTGATGGAATCGAAGTAGTCCCACCGGTCCTCGGGCTGGGGATTCAGCCACACGGCCTTCGAGTAGACGTCCAGGACGCGCTGCAGCCACACCGCGCCGGCCTCCTCGTTGTGGTGCTCGATGGAGCCGCCCGGATAGGCGATCTCGTAGGGGCTCATGGTCGCGTCGCCCACGAACACCACCTTGTAGTCGGCGGGGTACTTGTGCAGCAGCGGCAGCACGGGGGTGCGCTCGCTGTTGCGGCGGCGGTTGTCCTTCCACACGCTCTCGTAGAGGAAGTTGTGGAAGTAGAAGTACTCCAGGTGCTTGAACTCCGTGCGCGCGGCCGAGAACAG
>CAZXJW010000499.1:0-1863 GCA_964641005.1 uncultured Rhodocyclaceae bacterium | reverse complement strand
GCCCGGTGCGGAGCTGGACTTTCAGTCACGGTAACGGTGCGCTGTCGCAGCAGTCGTATTGCGAGGACTTCTCCGTGCCCTGCCTGCCGACCACCGGGGCGGAGGAGCGCTACACCCTCGGCTACCGGTTCGACATCCTGCCCACCGAGGAGGATCTCGGCTCCACGACTGCGGCGCCGATGGACAGCGTCTACCGGCTCACCGGACAGGCGGCGCTGTCGGGTTCCACGGTCACGCTGACCTTCTACAGCCAGGGGCTTCAGGTGCGCGACGATCTCGCGTTTCCCTATCTCGACGAAGCCTGGGGCATCGACAACCTCCGGGTGAGCGTCGCGGTGCCCGAGCCGGCACCGGTCGCGTTCATGCTGTCCGGTCTGTTCGTTCTCGGTCTCGCCGCGCGCCGCCTGCGCGGCCGCTGATCGCGCAATGCCGCAGGGCCCGGAGGGCGTCTCCGAAGCGGAGCCGCGGACTGCCGCGGACGGCGCGGCCGTCGCGGAGTCGCTCAGTCGACCGCAGATGGCGCTCGTCGCCCTGTACATCATCTCGGCTGCCGTGTACCTGGTCTGGCGGCCCGGCGCATTCAACCGCGAGGCGCCCTTGTTCTCGGCGGTGCTCTACGCGGCCGAACTGTTCGGCTTCCTGACCGCGATGCTGCACCTCTACATGGTCCGGCGGCTGTCGGTACGGGAGCCCCCGCCGGCGCCGCCGGGCTGGAACGTGGACGTGTTCGTCACGACGTTCGACGAGCCCGTGGACATGCTTCGCCGCACGCTCGTGGCGACGCAGCGCATGGATTATCCGCACGTCACATGGCTGCTGGACGACGGCAACCGGCCGGAGATGCGGGCGCTGGCGACCGAACTGGGCGTGCGCTACCTCGCCCGCACCCACAACGAGCACGCGAAGGCGGGGAACCTCAATCGTGCGTTGAGCGTGGCGCGAGGCGAGTTCGTCTGCGTGTTCGACGCCGACCACGCGCCGTCCCGCCGCTTCCTCTCGCGCACGCTGGGCTACTTCACGGACCCCAGGGTCGCGTTCGTCTCGACGCCGCAGGATTTCTACAACCTCGACTCCTTCCAGCACCGCGCGCGGCAAGGCGGCCGGCTCGTGTGGAACGAGCAGTCGCTGTTCTTCCGCGTGATCCAGCGCGGGAAGGACATGCACAACGCCGCGTTCTTCTGCGGCACCTGCGGTGTGCTGCGGCGCGCCGCGCTCGACGAGGTGGGTGGCTTCGCGACCGGCACTCTCACGGAGGACCTCGACACGTCACTGCGCATCCACCAGCGGGGCTGGCGGTCCGTGTACCACGCGGAGTCCCTCGCGTTCGGCGTCGCGGCGACGGACATCGTGCCGTTCATCCGGCAGCGCATGCGCTGGGGCCAGGGGGCGATGCAGGTGCTGCGGCGGCACGGTTTCGTGCTGTTCGCGCGCGGGCTCACGGTCGCGCAGAAGCTCAACTACCTCGCCAGCATCGTCATGTACTTCGACGGCTGGCAGAAGCTCGTGTTCTACGTGGCCCCGGTCATCGTGCTGACCACGGGCGTCATGCCCATTGCGGAACTGTCCTGGGAGTTCCTCGTCCGGTTCGTGCCCTACTTCGTGCTGAGCTTCTGGGTGTTCGAGGAAGCGGGGCGCGGATGGGGCCGTGCGCTCGACACGCAGCGCTACGACATGGCGCGCTACGCGGCCTTCATCTGGGCCACCACCGCGCTGATCCGCGACCGCATGCGCTTCCGCACCACGCCGAAGGTTCGCGCGGCCGACGCCGCGACGGCGGCGCGGCGCTTCATGCTGCCCCAGTCCGCGGTCCTCGCGCTCAACGTCGCGGCCGTGCCGATCGGGCTGCTGTTCTACGGCCTGCAG
>CAZXJW010000498.1:0-1864 GCA_964641005.1 uncultured Rhodocyclaceae bacterium | reverse complement strand
CCCGGTTACCGCCGTGAAAGGGCGATGTCCTAGGCCTCTAGACGATGGGGACCCGATACTGCCGGGCTGGGCCGGTACTGCGGTTCTCCGTTCCGAACCCACCCTGGCGGGTTGGTGGAGGTAAGCGGGATCGAACCGCTGACCTCTTGCATGCCATGCAAGCGCTCTCCCAGCTGAGCTATACCCCCGCCGGAACGAAGGCGCGGATTATAGGTATCCGGGACGGTCGTGGCAACAGCCCGGAAAGCGCCGTGTAATCAAGCCTTCGCCGGATCGCTCAGTCGGGCACCCGGAGCCGCTCCGCGTCGATGCGCGCCAGCGTCTCCTCGCGCCCGAGCAGCTCGAGCACCGCGTCGATGGCCGGGGTCTGGGCCTCGCCGGTGACCATCACGCGCAGCGGCATGGCGAGCTTCGGCATCTTGATGCCCGCGACCGCCACCACCTGCTTGAGGCTTTCCTGGATGGCCACGCGGTTCCAGTCGATGTCCGCCAGCCGCAGGCGCAACTGGTCCACCGCGGTGCCCAGACCGACGGCGTAGTGCTGCTCGCGCAGCGCCTCGGAGGGCTCGAGGCGGCGATAGAAGTACACCGCCGCGTCGGCCAGTTCCTCGATGGTGCTCACTCGCTCCTTGAGCAGCGCCGCCACCTTCTCCGCCGGGGGCCCCTTGTCGGGGTCGCACCCATCCTTCTCCAGGAAGGGGCGCACCAGCGCCGCGAGGCGCGCGTCATCCGCGCCCTTGATGTACTGGGCGTTGAGCCACAGCAGCTTCTCGGCGTTGAAGCGCGCCGGGCTGCGCGAGATATGGCGCAGGTCGAACCACTCCACGAACTGCTTCATGGAGAAGATCTCGTCGTCGCCGTGGGACCAGCCCAGCCGCGCGAGGAAGTTGTTGAGCGCCTCGGGCAGGTAGCCGTCGTCCAGGTACTGCATCACGCTGACCGCGCCGTGGCGCTTGGACAGGCGCTCGCCGTCCTCGCCCAGGATCATGGGCACGTGGCCGAAGCGCGGCAGCGTCGCACCCAGGGCGTGGTAGATGTTGATCTGGCGCGGCGTGTTGTTCACGTGATCGTCGCCGCGGATCACGTGCGTGATGTTCATGTCCCAGTCGTCCACCACCACGCCGAAGTTGTAGGTGGGCACGCCGTCGGCGCGCATGATGACCAGGTCGTCGAGCTCCTCGTTGGCGAAGCTGATTGGGCCCTTGACCATGTCGTCCCAGGTGACCACGCCGTCGTCGGGATTGCGGAAGCGGATCACCGGCTTCACGCCGGGCGGGGGCGTGCGGTCCTTCGCGTTCTCGGGGCGCCAGCGGCCGTCGTAGCGCGGCTTGTCGCCGCGGGCACGCTGCTGCTCGCGCATCGCGTCCAGCTCCTCCTTCGAGGCGTAGCACGGGTAGGCCTTGCCCTCGGCGACGAGCTTGTCGCAGACCTCGCGGTAACGGTCGAGGCGCTGCATCTGGTAGAACGGGCCCTCGTCGTAGTCGATCTGAAGCCAGTCCATGGCATCCAGGATCGCCTGCGTGGAAGCCGCGGTGGAACGCTCGGTGTCGGTGTCCTCGATGCGCAGCACGAAGGTGCCGCCGTTCTGGCGCGCCCAGGCCCAGGAATACAGCGCGGTGCGCGCGCCGCCGATGTGCAGGTAGCCCGTGGGGCTGGGCGCAAAGCGGGTGCGGACAGGGGTGCTGGAGGTGGTCACGGAAGCTCGCCCGGTCGGGAAAAGCCGACGATTCTACGCGCGGCCGCCCGAGGTTTGACCCCGTTCGGGGGGCTGTGGTTAAATCCGCGCCTCTTTTCGGGCGGGCGGTTAGCTCAGCGGTAGAGCACTGCCTTCACACGGCAGGGGTCACTGGTTCGATCCCAGTAC
>CAZXJW010000497.1:0-1868 GCA_964641005.1 uncultured Rhodocyclaceae bacterium | reverse complement strand
GCACTGGAGCGACCATGTGCCAGGACATGTAAAGAACCCAAGAAAACCCACACCATCGGGGGTGTCGCGATTCTGAAATTCTTTACAGGTCTGCGGCAGGCTGGAGAGGCCGAGCGCACGGGCCGCCAAAGCGTGGGGCGTGGGATTCGCGTGGCGCGAAGGACGAGCGCCGCGCCAGTGTGGCGGCTCGCGGGTCTTGGCCTGGTCGCAGGGTCCTTCGGCGTCGAAGGCCCTTCGACCCAGGCTAGACTGCAACACCCCCACCACCAAAGGGCCTTGGCCCGTGCGTTCCATCCAACTGCTGATGCTCGTGTGCGTGGTGTTCCTCGTGGGCTGCGCCGGTACGGTGCCCAAGGCTAGCTTCATCGCCCCGCCCGCCAAGGACACGCGCGTTCGCTCCGGCGACACCGTGAAGGTATCCGTCCTGACGAGCGCCGGTGTCGAGATGCAGGCCAGCGAGCGCACGCACCTGGGCGAGGTCATCGCGGAAAAACTCGCACAGTTCCAGGCCCAGAACGCCGCGACGGGCGCGCCCGCCGCCTACGAGGTCGAGGTCGTCGTCTCGCGGTTCGAGAAGGGCAACGCCCTCGCGCGTGCCCTCCTGGGCGGCCTCGGCCAGATCCGCATCGAAGCCCGCGTCCGCCTGCTCATGGCCGAGAACAAATCCATGGTGAGCGCCTTCGTGGTGAAGAAGACCTTCGCCTGGGGCGGCATGTATGGCGCGGTGACGGGCATGGAGGATATCGAGCCGGCGTTCGCCGAGGGCGTGGCGGCGGCGTTGACGGGGCGGGCGGAGGGGAAGAAGTAGGGGGCGGGCGTGAAGACTCGGCCAGGGTGGGGAGTTCGCGCCATGGCATGTCGCTCATCGAAGCGGACCGAGCGCCAGGAAGGCGAGGGCCATCAGCGCGCAGAGGACGACACTCAGCCAGTACCGGACCGGCTCCGATGACCTCCTGACCTGCCGGCGCAGCCAGGTCGCCCGGCCTGTGAACAGTGCCCAGGCGAGCGCGATCCCCCAGAGCGACGCGATGAAGAGCATTCGACGGACGCCTAGGTGCCGGGGGCCTCATGGCCGGGGTGCGTTCGCGCGTCGCAACTGCCCATGGGCCAATCCCCCTGGGCGCGCCGCCAGGGCCGGTCCGCGAGAACGCGTGCTGGATGCCGCGCGCGGCGCCACCGCAACGGGTGTCGCACCTAGTCGCACGAGGGCCAGCTGCGCTGGGGCCGCTCATCTTCAGTTCGGACCCTCGTCAAACATGCGCAGTCCGCACTGCGGACAATCGCAGAGGTACTTGCCCCGCGAGTAGTGCGAGCCGCACCGCGGGCAGCAGACCCTGGTGGACCGGAGTGACAGGCGCACGAGGACGAGCAGCCAGGCGATCAGCAAAGCCCCGAGAATGGTCAGCGCCCAGGGGGTGCGCGAGGACAACCAGTATCCGATGAGCGCGATGCCGGGAAGACAGGCAACAACCCCCAGGATCCGCAGCGTCCGGCGCTGGGACGCGCGCTGATAGTCCAGCCAATGCCGCGTGTACTGCCCCATGTGCGAGAGTGTAGCCGGCGCGTGGCCGCGGCCGGCATGAGCGCGATGGCGCGAAGTACAGGTGCGGTCAGACGAGCGATCGGCAGCGGGCGGGGCGCGGCTCGAACTGCGCCTCGCCGACGGCTGTTCAGGCCTCGAGCGCGGCCTTGAACGCCGCCGGATCCTCGAGCTCGAGAACCACATGCGTGTCCTCGCCCTTCTCGCTGGTAAAGCTCAGCTCGACCGTGCCATGCGCCACCGCACAGGCGTGGACGCTGGACTTAGGGATCCGGTGCGTCATATCGAACCGCGCGCCGATGTACGAGAACATGGGCCAGATCCCCTT
>CAZXJW010000496.1:0-1869 GCA_964641005.1 uncultured Rhodocyclaceae bacterium | reverse complement strand
CGGGCAGCATCGAGGTAACTGGCGACGAGCGTCGTCTTGCCTGCGCCGGGTGGCCCCGTGACCCACACGACCGGCTGGGCACGCAGCACATCCAGGCGGCGAAACAGACGCTCCCGTGCCACCGGGGCATGGAGCCTCGGGCGAGTCAGCTTGGCGAGTCGGGGGTGGCGGGTGGCCACAATAGGCGGCGTAACGTGCGGATTGGGTTGGTGAAGCCTAGCGGTACGCCACATACGGATTCGGTACGGATCCGCGGGTCACCGCACCCTCACCCCCTCCCGGAACTGCGCGAACTCCCCGGCCGTCAGCGTCGTCCACGTCTCGTTGTCCGTGAGCGGCACCGTCGCGATCACCGCGACGCGGTCATCGGGAGTCGTCACCTCGCTGAAGTCCACGGTGACGTCCTCGTCCACCAGATGCGCCTTCGTGAAGGGCGCGCAGCGCTCGATGTAGGCCAGGTTCGTGGCGCAGTGGGCGAACAGCGTGTCCCCGTTGGAGAGCAGGAAGTTGAAGACGCCGTGACGCGCGGTGTCCGCAGCCCAGGCCGCGATTGCGTTCCCGAGGATGTCATCGGCGGGCGCGCAGTCGCCGAAACGCGCAGTCAGCGTGTGCAGCAGGTCGCAGAAGGCCGCTTCGCTGTCGGTCTCGCCCACGGGGCGGTAGGACCCCGTGTGGCTGGGCGCGTAGTTCTTCAGGTCGCCGTTGTGCGCGAAGATCCAGTAGCGCCCCCACAGTTCACGCATGAACGGGTGGGTGTTCTCCAGTGCCACGCGGCCCTGGGTGGCCTTGCGGATGTGCGCCACCACGTTGAGCGAGCGGATCGGGTAGCTGCGCACCAGTGCGGCCACCGGCGAATCGACGGCGGCGGCCGGGTCGAGAAATACGCGACAGCCGGCCCCCTCGAAGAACGCGATGCCCCAGCCGTCGGAATGATGGTCTGTGCCGCCGCCGCGCTGCTGGAAGCCGGTGAAGGAGAAGACGATGTCGGTCGGGACGTTGCAGTTCATCCCGAGAAGCTGGCACATGGGGCGGCCCCGCGGATCGGACAGGCGAATGATAAGAGGCGCCGGCCGGCTCAGCGATCGGGCGGGCTCGACGGGGCGTCGAGCGTGCCCAGGTTGATGCGCGCCTTCACGTCGTCGGGGTCGATCGCGAGGGCGCGTTCGTAGGCCGCCCGGGCGCCTTCGACGTCCCCGGCGGTCTGTCGTGCGAAGCCCAGGTTGTTCCAGACGCGGGCCTTGCCGGGAGACGATCTGGCCGTGGCTGCCCACAGCGAGACCTCCGTGAGGTAGTCGCGATTGCGGGCAGCCGTCGTGCCGAACAGGATGATGGCGAGTGCCGCGGCGAGTCCCCCGGCCAGGCGTGGTGAGCGCAACCCCTGCAGCGCGATGCCGGCAATCCACGCCGGCCCGATCAGCGCGAGGTACAGCTGGCGGTCGTTGGCCACGTCGAGCCTCGGCAGCACGGAGTTCGTCGCGAGCAGCAGCGCGAAGGGCCACACGAGACCGAGACCCAGCCACGGCCGGCGGCGCCACTGCCGAAGGGCGATGCCCAGCAAGGCGAGCAGCGTCAGGGCTTCGACGGCGAGCGCGGGTGTCCAGTGCGTCTGCGGCGCGAGATCGGGATCGATGCTGGTCTGGAGCAGCAGCAGCGGCCGGGTGAGCAGGTACGCGATGCCGTCCACCTGGGTCAGCAGGTTCTCGCCGAGCGTGCGGGTTTCCAGACTGCGTTCGAGGAGCAGGCGATACCCGGGAATGCTCAACGCGCCGAGGAAGACCGCGACGAGGGTCCACCACAGCCAGTGCGTGCGCGATACCACGGTGCGCCACGACGCACCCGGCCGCGCGGCTTCGATGGCCGTGATCGCGA
>CAZXJW010000495.1:0-1882 GCA_964641005.1 uncultured Rhodocyclaceae bacterium | reverse complement strand
ATGCCGGGACGCACGCAGCGCTGGCCGAACAGCGCCGCCTGCTGGTCGCCCGCCATGCCGGCGATGGGAATGGCCGCGCCGAGCAGCTCGGTATCGGTCTCGCCCAGCACGCCGGCGGAATCGACCACGCGCGGCAGCAGCGCGGCGGGCACCTCGAGCAGGGCGAGCAGTTCGGGATTCCAGTCGCGCGTCCGCAGGTCGTAGAGCAGCGTGCGCGAGGCATTGGAGGCATCGGTGGCGTGGACGCGGCCGCCGGTGAGCTTCCAGGCGAGCCACGCGTCCACCGTGCCGAAGGCGAGCTCGCCGCGCGCCGCGCGCGCTCGGGCACCGGGCACGTGGTCGAGGATCCAGGCAGCCTTGGTGCCCGAGAAGTAGGCATCCAGCACCAGCCCCGTGCGCGACTGGAACAGCGCGCCGTGGCCCTGTGCCGCGAGCCGCTCGCAGTGCGCGGCGGTGCGCCGGTCCTGCCAGACGATGGCGTTGGCCACCGGACGTCCCGTGGCGCGCTCCCACACCACCGTGGTCTCGCGCTGGTTGGTGATGCCGATGGCGGCCACCTCGCGGGCGGCCACGCCGGCGCGCTCGAGGGCCTCGCGCGCCGTGGCGAGCTGGGTGGCCCAGATGACCTCCGGGTCCTGTTCCACCCAGCCCGGGTGGGGATAGGAGGCCGGAAGCTCGCGCTGCGCCACCGCGCGCACCACGCCCTGGTCGTCGAACACCAGGGCCCGTGAACTGGTCGTGCCCTGGTCCAGGGCGAGGATGTGGGGCATGGTCGCTGTGCTAGAGTCGGCCGCATCCAACGACAACGGCCCGCGCGAAATCCTAGAGCGCGACGGCGCCGATTCCAAATGCAATCCGTGCAGGACCCCGTGGCCGACTTCCGCGCGGCGCTCGAGCGCATGGGACTGCTCGCGCCCGGGCAACCCCTGGCGCTCGAGCCGCTGGCCGGCGGGGTGTCCTCGGACATCTTCCGTGCCATCCTGCCCACGGGTCCGGTGTGCGTGAAGCGCGCGCTGCCCAAGCTCAAGGTGCAGGCCGACTGGCGCGCACCCGTGGATCGCAACCGCTACGAGGTGGCGTGGATGCGCACCGCCGCGCAGGCCGTGCCCGAGGCGGTGCCCGCCATCCTGGGCGAGGACCCCGCCAGCGGCTGCTTCGCCATGGCCTGGCTCGATCCGGCCGACCACCCGGTGTGGAAGCAGCAGCTGCGCGACGGCATCCTCGACGGCCACACGGCCCGCGAAGTGGGCCGCAGGCTGTGCGCGATCCATGCCCACACCGCGGGCCGGAGCGAGGTGGCCGCGGCCTTCGACACCGAACGCATCTTCGTCCCCATCCGCATCGAACCCTACCTGCTGGCCACGGCGCGAGCCCACCCGGAGCACGCCGACGTGCTCGAGGCGCTGGCCGAGACCACCCGCACCACCCGGCACGCGCTGGTGCACGGCGACGTCAGTCCCAAGAACATCCTGGTGGGGCCACGCGGCCCCGTGTTCCTGGATGCGGAGTGCGCCTGGTACGGCGATCCGGCCTTCGACCTCGCCTTCTGCCTGAATCACCTGCTGCTCAAGTGCGTCTGGAAACCCCAGTGGTGGGTGCAGTACCTGCACGCCTACAGTGCGCTCGCCGAGACCTATCTCGCCGGCGTCACCTGGGAGCCGGCCGCAGTCCTCGAGGCCCGCGCGGCGCGGCTGCTGCCGGGGCTGTTCCTGGCGCGCGTGGACGGCAAGTCGCCGGTGGAGTACATCACCACCGACGCGGACCGCGACAAGGTGCGCCGCGTGGCCGGCGCCCTGCTGCTGCATCCCGTCGAACGGCTCGCCGCGGTGCGCGACGCCTGGCGCGCGGACATCATCCAGTGGCGCCGATGACCGGGCCGACG
>CAZXJW010000494.1:0-1883 GCA_964641005.1 uncultured Rhodocyclaceae bacterium | reverse complement strand
GGGCATCCCGGTCGCGGTCGCGTCGAACTCGATGCGGTGGGAACTGGCGGCGAAGCTGGAGCGGCTGGGGATCGCCGCGCTGGTCGGTGGCCGCGTCTTCAGCTTCGAGGACGTGCCCCGGCCGAAGCCCGCGCCCGACATCTACCTGGCCGCCGCACGGGCCTGCGGCGCGGCGCCCGCGGAGTGCGTGGTGGTGGAGGACAGCCTGCTCGGCGCCCAGGCGGGTATCGCCGCCGGCTGCCGCGTGCTGGGCCTGACCGGCGGGACCGATGCCGCCGTGTTCCAGGCGATCGGCGCCGAGCCCTTCGCCGCCATGGCCGCGCTGCCGGCCCTGCTCGGCCTTCGCGCATGACGCTGGAGGTCCTGGCTCCCTGGTATCTCTGGACCAAGGCGCTGCACCTGGTGTCGGTCTTTGCCTGGATGGCGGGGTTGTTCTACCTGCCGCGGCTGTTCGTCTATCACAGTGCGGCGACGCTGGGCTCGGCGGAGTCCGAGCTGTTCAAGACCATGGAACGCCGGCTGCTGCGCGGCATCATGAACCCGGCGATGCTCGCCGCCTGGCTGTTCGGGCTGCTGCTGGTGCTGACGCCGGGCGTGGTGGACTGGGCGGCCGGCTGGTGGCACGGCAAGCTGGCCGGGCTGCTGGCCATGACCGCGTTCCATCACCACCTGGGCCTCGCACGGAAGGATCTTCTGGCGGACCAACGCCGGCATTCGGAGCGCTACTGGCGGGTGATGAACGAGGTGCCGACGCTGGCCCTGGTCCTGATCGTCGTCATGGTGATCGTGAAGCCGTTCTGATCCGGGGCGCGTTCGGGGTTGACATCGTGGCGATCGCGCCCCACCTCGCGCTTGACGGAAGGTCAGGCCCTGCCTACGGTCATCTGACTTCCCGCAGCGTCGGCGGCCCAGGGCAATGCTCCGGGGCCGTTTGGCGCCCTCCTCCTCCTCCTGGCCATCGGGCATAGCGGGCCGCATGTCGCGGGCATCGCATGAGACCGATGCGGCTCAGCCCCGCTCGCGCGGATCGGCCGAACCGCTGCCCGACCCCTCACGTCTGACCCGGACGCGCTGCGCCATGCACCTTTCAGAACTCAAGGCCAAGAGCCCTGCAGACCTGCTGACCTTCGCGGAAAGCCTGCAGATCGAGAACGCATCCTCCCTGCGCAAGCAGGACATGATGTTCGCGATCCTCAAGCAGCTCGCCGAGAACGACCAGGCGATCTACGGGGAGGGCACGCTCGAGATCCTCTCGGACGGCTTCGGCTTCCTCCGCTCCCCCCAGGCGAACTACCTGCCGGGACCGGACGACATCTACGTCTCCCCCGCCCAGGTGCGCCGCTTCGGCCTGCGCACCGGCGACACCGTGGAGGGGCAGATCCGCAGCCCCCGCGACGGCGAGCGCTACTTCGCCCTGCTCAAGGTCAACGCCATCAACTTCGAGCCGCCCGAGGCGCTGCGCCACCGCATCAACTTCGACAACCTCACGCCGCTCTATCCCACGCGCCGCCTGAAGATGGAGAACGCCGAGGTCGAGTCCGTGGCGAAGGGGCCGACCAAGGACGTCACCCACCGCATCATCGACCTGATCGCGCCGATCGGCAAGGGCCAGCGCGCGCTGATCGTCTCGCCGCCGCGCACCGGCAAGACGGTGATGCTGCAGAACGTCGCCAAGTCGATCACCGCCAACCACCCCGACGTCTTCCTCATCGTGCTGCTGATCGACGAGCGGCCGGAGGAGGTCACCGACATGGCCCGCACCGTGCGCGGCGAGGTGGTGGCCTCCACCTTCGACGAGCCGGCGACGCGCCACGTGCAGGTCACGGAGATGGTGCTGGAGAAGGCCAAGCGCCTGGTCGAGCACAAGCGCGACGTGGTGATCC
>CAZXJW010000493.1:0-1890 GCA_964641005.1 uncultured Rhodocyclaceae bacterium | reverse complement strand
CGAGGACCCGAGCGAGTACCACGGCAAGTACTACGACTTCCCGCCGCTGCGCAGCCACCCGAAGCCGGTGCAGCGGCCCCATCCGCCGATCTACCTCGGCAGCATCCTGTTTGGCGACACCTGGGCAAAGCGCGTGTTCCAGCGCATCGTGCGCTACGGCGACGGCTGGCTGCCGGTGGTCGGCAAGGTGCAGCAGCTGGTCGAGGGCCGCGCGACGCTGCATGCGCTGGCCGCGGAGGCGGGGCGCGATCCGGCGAGCCTGCGCATCACGGTGCTGGGCGCGCCCGGGCAGTGGCGCGCGCGGCGCGACTGCGAAGCGCTGCTCGCGGCCGGCGCCGAGCAGGTGGTGCTGTGGCTGCAGGGCCGCACCGCGACCGAACAGTGCCATGAACTGGACGCGCTCGCCGCCGAGCTGCTCGATTGAAGCGCGCACCGTCATGAAGGAGTTCTTGTACGGCATCGACAGCCGCGTGGTCGCGGTGGCGCTCGCGCTCACCATGCTGTGTGCGCTGGAAGTGGGTTACCGGCTCGGCCGGCCGCGCGCGGCGGCGGCGAGCGAAGCGCTGCGCAGCCACATCGGCGTGGTGCAGGGCTCGCTGCTGGGCCTGCTCGCGCTGGTGCTGGGCTTCACCTTCGCCGTGGCGCTGCAGCACTTCGATGCGCGCAACCAGGCGGTGGTCACGGAGGCCAACGCACTCGGCACCACGTGGCTGCGCGCCGTGCTGCTGCCCGAACCGGCGCGCGGCGAGCTCCGCGGGCTCCTCTCGCAGTACGTCGATGCGCGCATCGACGAGAGTCACCTGACCCTGGCCGCGGACGCGGCGCGCCACGCGGCGCTGGCCCGCACCGACGAGCTGATCGAGGCGCTGTGGGCCGCCACCGGGCGCGCGCTGGCGGCCGACGATCGTGTCACCACCACCGGCCTCTTCGTGCAGACGCTGAACGACGCCATCGACGCCTACGGCGCGCGCAGCGCCGCGCTCGATCGCCACGTGCCCGAGGTGGTGCTGTGGATCCTGTTCGTGACCTTCGCGGTCAGCGCCGGCGTGCTCGGCTACGGCGCCGGTCTGGCCGCCCATCGACCGCCGCTGGCGAGCGTGCTGCTGGTGCTGCTGATGGTGGTGGTGAGCTATCTCATCGTCGACCTCGACCGCCCGCGGCGCGGCCTGGTCCAGGTCAGCCAGCAGCCCATGCTGAGCCTGCGGGCGAGCATGGCGCCAAGTGCGCCGTAGGCGCGAGCCGTGCGGAGTGTGATCGAGATCAAGACTTGGATCGCCGGGCGCCCTGCGCCTTGGCTATGCTGCGCGCCATGACCGGCCCCGAAGCCCCGTCCGACCTCGCCAGCCGCTCGGCGCCCGACTTCGCCGCGGACCTCGCGCGCGAACTGCGCCTGGCGTCGCTCGAAGCCCATCCGTGGCCGGTGGTCGGACTGCGCGGCGACGGCACCATCGGCTACGTCAATCCCGCCTGGTCACGCTTCGCGCACGACAATGGTGACGGTCCGGAGGTCGACCAGCGCTGGAGCGTGGGCGCCAACTACTTCGAGGCGATCGCCGCGCCGCTGCGCGGCTTCTATCGCCAGCTGCTGGCCGAGGCGCCGCATCGTGACGCGTCGCTGCGGCCCCACGCCCACGAGTACGAATGCTCGAGCCCGGAGGTCTATCGCCGCTTCAGCCTGCAGGTCTACACCTTGGCGGACGCACGCGGCCACGTGCTCATCAACTCGCTGGTGGTGGAGCAATCGCACGAGAGCAGTCGCGCGCCGCTGGCGCCCAACGACGCCCGCTATCGCGACGCCAACGGCCTGGTCCACCAATGCGCCCATTGCCGACGCGTGGAGCGGCGCGAGGGCGCATCGGTGTGGGACTGGGTGCCGGCGTGGGTGCGCCA
>CAZXJW010000492.1:0-1893 GCA_964641005.1 uncultured Rhodocyclaceae bacterium | reverse complement strand
AGGCAAGGGCGAAGGCGAGCATCCGGCCTGACTCGCGGGTCCCGATCCAGTAGCCGTGGGCGATGCCCCCTGCCGTCGCGATCCATCCGGCGCCCGCCGCGAGCGCGAGCAGCCATGCAGGATACGAGGCAGCCAGCGCCTCCGGGACCAGCAGCGCCGCCAGCAGCACGGCCGCCAGCATCGCGGTCGACATCGCGAGTCCGAGGCGCAGCGCACCGGCCAGCAGGACGCGGCGTTCCCCGGGCTGCAGGTGGCGTGCCGCGAGCACCGTGACGCCGGTGCCTACTCCGGCCAGCGCGGGACCGCACACCACCTCGGACACCGAGGTCAGCTGTGCCCACGTGGCCACGGCCTCTGCTCCACCCTGCAGGGCGAGCGCCTTGTCGATGGCCGCGCGTCCGAGCAGGCCGGCGGCCACCACCGCGAGTGCTGCGACGGTGGTGTTCACGGCGAGCCTTTCACGCGCGCGAACTTCCGGCGGCGTGGCGGCCTCAGCCGGCCGCCGCGCGGCGCGAAGTGATCAGCCCGTCCACCGTGTAGATCACCAGCGCCAGCCAGATCGCGCCGTAGCCCACCGCCCGCCCGACGCCGAAGGGCTCGTGGAACCAGACGATGGCCATCACCAGCTGGATGCTGGGGCCGAGGTACTGGATCACGCCCAGCGTGGACAGGCGGATGCGCCGCGCCGCCGCCGCGAACAGCAGCAGCGGCACCGCGGTGACCGGACCCGAGGCGACCAGCAGCAGCCAGGTGCCGGTGGTGCCGTGCGAGGCGGTCTCCTGCCCGTGGGTGGAGGCCCACGCGAGCCACGCCACGGCCAGGGGCGTGATCAGCACCGTCTCCGCCGCCAGGCCCTCCACCGCGCCCAGCGCCGCGGTCTTGCGCAGCAGGGCGTAGAACCCGAAGCTCAGGCCCAGCGCCAGGCCGATCCAGGGCAGGCGGCCGGCCTCGATGGTGAGCCACAGCACGCCCGCGGCCGCGATGCCCACGGAGACCCACTGCACGCGACGCAGCCGCTCGTGCAGCACGAGTGCGCCCAGCATCACGTTCACCAGCGGGTTCATGAAGTAGCCCAGCGTGGCGTCGATCACCCGGTCGGTGGTGGCCGCGAGGATGTACACGCCCCAGTTGATGGACACCATCATGGCGCTGAGAGTGAACACCGCGAGCACCCGTGGCTGCGTGAACAGCGTGCGCAGCCAGCCCCAGTTGCGCTGCACCAGCAGGATCGCCAGCACGAACGCCAGCGTCCACACCACGCGATGGGCGAGGATCTCCAGCGGCGGCACGTGCCCCACGGCCTTGAAGAACAGCGGGAACAGGCCCCACAGCAGGTAGGCCGCGATGCCGTAGGCGATGCCGGCGTTCACGGCAGGGAGGGGGCGGCGCGCATGGGCGCCGGATCATGCCAGAGAACGCGTTCGGGCAGTTTCAGACGCGGAAGCGCGCCGCCAGTGCCGTCAATTGCTCCGCCTGGGCGTGCATGTCGCGGGCTGCCGCCGCGATCTCGCGCACCGCGCCGTCGTTCTCCTCGGCCATGCGCGCGATCTGTTCCACGTTGCGCGCGATGCTCTGGGCGGCGCTGCTCTGCTCCTGGGTGGCGCCGGCGATGTCCTGCACGTGGCCGAGCGCCTCGCGGGCGCCGTTGCCGATCGCGGCCAGGGCGTGCGCAGCGGCATCCGCCATGTCCACTCCGGCAGCCACGCGGCGGGTGCCCGACTCCATGCTGGCCACCGTCTGCCGGGTTCCGGCCTGGATCTTCTCGATCATCGCCGAGATCTCACCGGTGGCGGCGGTGGTGCGCTCGGCCAGCTTGCGCACCTCGTCGGCCACCACGGCGAAGCCGCGACCCTGCTCGCCGGCACGGGCAGCCTCGATGGCGGCGTTCAGTGC
>CAZXJW010000491.1:0-1921 GCA_964641005.1 uncultured Rhodocyclaceae bacterium | reverse complement strand
GCCCATCCGCATCATCGTCCCCAACTCCGCCGGCGGCATCACCGACGTCAACGCGCGGCGCCTGGCCGAGAAGCTGTCGGCGGCCTTCGGCCAGCAGGTGGTGGTGGACAACAAGCCCGGCGCGAGCGGCACCATCGGCGCCTCGGCCGCGGCCAAGGCCAAGCCCGACGGCTACACGGTGTTCTTCGGCTCCACCAGCAGCCTCGCGCTGTCGCCCGCGCTGGGCGTGCCCACCGACTACGACCCGCTGAAGAGCTTCGATCCGGTGATCCTGTTCGGGTCCACGCCCATGCTGGTGATCGCCCATCCGTCGCTGGGCGTGTCCTCGGTGGGCGAGCTGGTCTCCCTGTCGAAGCGCCGTCCCGGCACGCTCAACTACGGTACCGGCGGCAGCACCAGCACCAACCATTTCGTGGGCGAGGTGTTCCGGCGCTCCACGGGCGTGGACATGGCCCACGTGCCCTACAAGAGCATCACCCAGGCGCTCATGGCGGTGGTGGGCAACGAGGTGCCTCTGGGCGTGGATTACCCCGACACCTCCGCGGAATTCGTGCGTGCCGGCCGGCTCAAGGCCCTGGTGGTCACCGGTTCGCGGCGCGTGGAGATCCTGCCCGGCGTGCCGCACGCGCTGGAGGCGGGCATCCCGCAGCTCGACCTGCTGGGCTGGGTGGGCATCGTGGTGCCCGCGGGCACGCCGCGCGAGGTGATCGAGCGGCTCAACGTCGAGATCGGCAAGGCGCTGCGCGCGCCCGACCTGCGTGACGCCATGAACCGCGCCGGCTGGGAGGTGGGCGGCGGCACGGCGGCGGACCTGGGCGCGCTGATGCGCGCCGAGCAGGGTCGCTGGGCGAAGCTGGTGCAGGTCACGGGCATCGCGCGGGAGTAGCGCCGGCGTGCTGCGCTGCGCCTATCCGCGCGGCGCCGGCGCGGGCTAGACTGCACGCCGCATTCCAAGTCTCCCGGAGTCCATCCATGTCCCCCCTGCTGTCCTGCGCGCGGCGCTTGGTCGCCGTGCTCGCGCTGTCCCTGATCGCTCCGTGGGCGCTGGCCCAGGAGACCGTGAAGATCGCCCATTTCGACCCCCTGAGCGGGCCCTTCGCGCTGGTCGGCCAGAGCATCGACCGGCTCTATCGCGCGGCGGTGGACGACTTCAACGCCCGCGGCGGCGTGCTCGGGGGGCGCAAGCTCGAGGTGGTGTCCTTCGACACCAAGGGCAGCCCGCAGGAGGCGGTGCTGCTGCTCAAGTCGGTGATCGACCAGAAGATCCGCTTCGTGGCCATCGGCTCGGGCTCGCACATCGCCCACGCCGTGGTGGACACCCTCAACAAGCACAACGCCCGCAATCCCGACCAGGCGGTGCTGGTGCTCAACATCGCCGCCCAGGACCCGGCCCTCACCAACGAGAAGTGCAGCTGGTGGCACTTCCGCTGGGAGGGCAGCACCGACATGCGGGTGAACCTCCTCACCGACTTCATCGCGAAGCAGAAGACCCCGGCGAAGGTGTACCTCATCAACCAGGACTACGCCTTCGGCCAGTCCATCGCCAAGGCGGCGCGCGAGATGCTGGCGCGCAAGCGTGCCGAGGTGCAGATCGTGGGCGACGACCTGCACCCACTGGGCAAGGTGAAGGATTTCGCGCCCTATGTCTCCAAGATCAAGGCCGCGGGCGCGGACGCGGTGCTCACCGGCAACTGGGGCCCGGACCTGTCGCTGCTCATCAAGGCCGCCAAGGACGCGGGGCTCGAGGCGGTGTTCTACACGCTCAACGCCAACAACGCGGGCGTGCCGTCCTCCATCGGCGCCGCGGGCGAGGGACGCATCCGCCAGGTGTCCACCTGGCACGCCAACACCGCCGACAACCGGCTCGAGAAGACCGCCGCCGACTACCGCAAGCGCTACAACGAGGACTTCTGGATCAACC
>CAZXJW010000490.1:0-1922 GCA_964641005.1 uncultured Rhodocyclaceae bacterium | reverse complement strand
GTCGACCTCGGTCGGGGTCGGGGTCGGGGTCGGGGTCGGGGTCGGGGTCGGGGTCGGGGTCGGCACCAACCCCAACTGCGGTCCTGGCAGCCGAGATTCCCGTCTCCCAACTCATTCGTTGCTCATCTCCCAATCATCTATTTCTGTCCCATCCTCCCATTTCCGATCCTCACCATCTGCCCGATCTCAGACCTCAGAGCCGAGCAATGGCGAAATGAGAAATGAGCTCACCGATCCGGACTTCTGTCCGACTTGACAAGGACAATGCCTACCGGCGCTCCATAGTCGTCATTCGAGATGGGCAGGCCCGGCGGCGCCATCCACTGGCCCCCGTCTGCCCGCACCATGAGTCGGTGGGTTCCGGGCGCGAGCCTGAGCTCGGCGCGCCAGCGGCCGCTGGGATGCCGCTTGAGCTGCGTGATGGTCCAGCCGGTGGCATCACCCATCAGCTCCACACTTTCGGCGCGCGGGGCGTCCACCAGCAGCACCACGCGCAGCGTGTCCCCCCGTTCCTCGCTCGCAGCTGCGCTGGTACCCGCTTCGAGCGAGGCACTGTCCACGCCCGTGGAGGCGGCCGCCGCCGTGATGCCACGCAGGCTCGCCGCGTCGACGCGGCCCAGCGTACGGGTCTCGAAGGCCAGAATGCCGTTGGGGGTGCCCGCATGATCATCCCGCCACGGCAGGCGCGAAATGCGCACGCCAATGCCGACGATGGGCGAGAAGCCGCGGCGCGGCCGGTCGCTGAGATCGTCACGGAGTGAGGTGCCACCCACCGTGGCCGCGTTGGATGCCGCCGATCCCACCAGCGAGAGCCAGCCGGTGACGGGCTGCACCACCGCCAGCGAGGCCACCGTGGGCACCGACTGTGGTCGCGGCGCGAGCGCGTCGCGACTGATCCAGGTCGCCACCGGCGCCGTCACCGACACCAGCCAACCCGTCGCTCCCGTCTGGAAGCCCATCGAGGCAATGCCCGTGGCCAGATCGCGACGCTGCACGGTGCGCAGCGTGCGACTGCTTACCATGCGTCCCGCCTCCGCCGGCAGGCCGGCCATCTGGTCGGGCTCGTCCACGGTGATGGTCTGCGTGGTCATGCGACTGGCGCGCTCGAGCGACATGCCGAAGGCCAGTTCCACCCCGGCGTAGCGCGTGATGAGCCCCGCCTCCGCCCGACCAACACGCCCCACGTCCACGCGGCGCGAAATGGTGGTATCGGCGCCACGATCATCGATGCCGCCTGAGGCCTGGGCCACCGGCAAGCCGCCAAGTCGCCCCGGCGCTCCGTCAAGCGAGCCATGGCCAAAGGACACGGCGCCCCAGAGCCGCTGCTCGCCAAATCGCGCGCGCGCGCGCAGCGCCAGTGTGCCCTGCGACGCCTCGTGACTGCTCATGGCATCACGCAGGCTCACATTGCCGCTGGCGAGGGCTGTGAACTTGACTCGGCCCAGACGTCCGATGGGCTGCGTGGCGCCCAGCCACACGTCATTGCGCTGCGACAGCGCGCTGCCGCTGCCGTCCGGCAGCAGGGCCACACCGAGGAGCGAGAAGGTGGCCGTTTCCGTGACGCTGCCGATATTGGCCGACGGCGCGATGGGCGACTCGGTGCGCGTCTGCGCCATGAGCGCCCGTCCGCCTGCCAGCGAGGCCAGCGCCGCCGACAGGGCGCAGGGCACCGCCCAATGGTGACCCCGGGACCGGCGGCTCGATGAAGCCGCTGTCTCAGGCCACGGACGCTGCGTCGCACGAAGGGGACGGCGGGCGATCGTCACGGGTCAGGTGGGCGAACCGGCTTGCGATCTGTCGTCGCGGGTGTGGACGGCGAAGCGCCTGCCGGGATCGTTCCTCGAACATAGCGATTGAGGGCCTCGAGGGCCATACCGGGGCCACGCTGCGCGTTTTTGGCGACGAGTGACTGCAGACCGAGC
>CAZXJW010000489.1:0-1938 GCA_964641005.1 uncultured Rhodocyclaceae bacterium | reverse complement strand
GTTCCCGGCGTCGGCGATCCCCTGCAACCTGCCGGTGGGCGAGGTGAGCGGGCAGGGGTTCCGGTTCTCCGACCCGGTCAACGCGAATCGCGACTGCGAGTACATCACGGCAGCGCCGTTCAGCAACTGGCGGGCGGGCGTCGCCTACCGCTTCACGCTCGCCGGCAAGGCGAACGACATCGACGGCTACGGGCCCGAGTCAGCCCCGTTCGATTCGCGGACGCCTGCCGTGCCGGGTGCGCCTGGCGGGCTGCGCGTGGCGCCCGGCAACGTGGGCGTTGCCGTGAACGGCACCGTGCGCGAACGCTACCCCTTCGCAGGCCTCGATGTCGCCCGCGTCTGGCTGGATCAGGGCGCAGACCTCTACATCGGCGCGCGTGCGCTCTCGACGCCAGGCTACACGGTTCAGCCCGGCGACCGAGTGGACGTGGTGCTGCAGCGGCCTCCGCAGTGATGGGCCTACTGATGGTGTCCTCGGACGCGCCGCTGCCGGGCGCTGCAAGGTGACACGCCATGGCCGCTGCGATCTGCCTTCGCGCCACCCAGACGACCTCGCAATCGACGACCAGTACGTCGTTTGGGGCGATCTCTGGGGCGTCGATCCCCGCGGGCGGGGGCAGCGGCCAGCTTGTCGTCGGCAGGAAGTATTGGATCACGGTCTTCGCGCAGATCCGGGGGAACTCCGGGGGCCACTGGGCGAAGGTTCGCCTTGTTCACGGCAGCACGGCGTTCGCGGAGTCCGAGCAGCACCACGCCAGCAGTGATGGCACGTCCCGCCAGCCCTACCACTTCCAGACGGTGTGGGAGGCGGTGTCGGGCGAGGCCCTGACGCTGGAGTTCGCGACCAGGGCCGGCCAGACGTGCCACGCGGACCAGATCACCATCCAGGCGCTGGACCTCAGCGAGCTCACCGAGAACACCGACTACTACTGGTACGAGCGGGCGACCGACGATGGCCTGAGCACCACACCGGCCAACGGTGCAGCGGTGACGTTCACGCCGGGCGCCGCGCAGGACTACTTCGTCTTCGGCTACAGCCAGATCAACCACGCGGCGGACACCACGAACCGCGCGCAGTCCGCCCTCGTGCGCTCGGGGGAGGCCTCCTCCACCGACCTCCTCGGTCGGATGGAAGGGTCCGGGTCCGGCGAAGACCTCGTGCACGGGTACTGGGGCTTCCGCCGCTACTCGCTGACGGGGGTGTCGAACACCTTCACCGAGTCGTCGGTGCTCAGTGCGGGCACGGCGATGACGCGCCTGCACTCCAGCGTGTTCGTGCTTCGGGGTGCCGCGTTCGCGCAGACCGGCTACGCGCACACGGCCGCGACGTTCGGGACGATGTCCACGACGAACTACGCGGACCAGATCCAGACGCTCGCGATCACCCCGGATCTCACCGGCGACTTCCTGATCCTCGCGCACTTCACCTACGAGACGGCCAACATTAGCCGGATGCTGCGTTGGAGACTCCAGGTCAACAACAACGACAACCCCGACACGCAGACCAGCGACGCCTACACCTTCAACGCGCGGGACGTGGACGAGGATCGGGGATTCGCTCTGGGGATCGTCACAGAACTCGCGAGTGGTGGTGCGCGGAACATCGATCTCGACGCGTCGGTCACCAACGCCACCGGCACCACGGTCGCGAACCGCTCCCTCGCGGCGATCTCGCTGGAGCTGGGCGGCGTCGCGAACGCCAAGCCCTCTGCGCCCACCTTTGTCAACCTGACGCACGGGCAGACCGGTGTGGCTGTGGACACCCCCATTGTCGTCAACGTCTCCGACCCCAACGCCGACGACATGGTGGTCGAGATCGAAGTCACTGACAACCTCGACGACTGGCTCGGCGGCGAGCAGCAGGTGGACGCGCAGGCAGACTCCGGCGGCACGCGGCGCACGGTTCACACCACCCCGCTCGGCGGCACGACCTGGGAG
>CAZXJW010000488.1:0-1939 GCA_964641005.1 uncultured Rhodocyclaceae bacterium | reverse complement strand
CGCAGGCGCGCGTGTGGGTGTTCAACCAGGAGCAGCTGGATCGGGCGCTGGCGGCGTGGCTCGCGAGCCCTGGAGACGGCTACACGGCACTGCTGCTCACGTCGTTCCCTGGTGCCCGTGAGGCGCTCACTGGGGCCATCCGGGAATTCCTTGCCAGCGATGCCGCGGTGGCCGCTGGCCTGTCGATGGAGGTGATGAGCTGATGGACATCAAGACCCTGGAGGACAAGCTGGCGGCGGCCCGCGCCCGTCACGGTCGCGACTTCCGCACCGACGAGCGTGTGCCTCGCGAGACCCCGAAAAGCCCGTTCCTGCGGCGCCTGGAGCGCCTGCAACGCCCGGCCACGCCCTCGCGCGCGCCGGTGCTCGAGCTCCGCCGCACGAAGTAGCCCGACAGGCCGCGGGCATTCGACGGCCGACTCAGGAGTACTCGATGACCAGGAAAGAACTCATCCATCGCGTGGCTGCGGCGACCGATCTTCCGAAGGACACCGTTGACCAGGCGCTGCGGAAGTTCGTCAACACCATCATCCAGGGAGTGGCCGCCGGCGACGAGATCGCCATCCCCGGCCTCGGCACCTTCAAGAGCGCCGACCGCGCCGCGCGGACAGGCCGCAACCCGCTCACCGGCGAGAAGCTGAAGATCGCCGCCAAGCGCGTGCCCAAGTTCTCGGCCGCCACCGGGTTCAAGGCTGCGGTGGCCAGCGGCAAGAAGAAGCGGAAGTAACCCCTGCGAAACGCGCGCCCTCGCGAGAGGCCCGCGCGTCTTCCAGGCGTGGTGGCCTGGTACTGATGAGCAGCCGATTCGCTACGCCCTTGCCTCGGAGCCCCAATGGATTCAAGAGAACTTCTCGAACGCCTGTACGACGCCACAGCGCGGATGGAGGCGATCGTGTGTATCGCTGGCATGGTTACCGACGAAGAGAGCGCGCCGGGTCCCGTTGCTGATCTGCTGGACGAGGATGTCGAGCGCTTCACGCGGTGTTTCCCGGACGCGCCGGACTGGCTTACGAAAGCCGTCGACGACGGCCGAGACACCACTGGTGCGTTCATTCAGTGGGCCGTGGAGACCGGGAAGCTCGGCTTCGCTCTCAAGATGGCCACACCCGTGATGAAGTGCCACGGCAACAGCCGCTCCTACACGTGGGGCTACTACTACACCGAGTGGTTCTATGGAGACACGTTGGACGCTGCTGTCAATAACGGACTGGCGTGGGTGGAAAAGTGCCGCGAGGCCGAGAGGGCGAAGGCGCTCAAAGCTGCGAAGAAGGTCGCCAGGCTGAACCAGCCTCGCTGACAAGTCGGCGATCCCATGCCCTACTACCGGATGGACCTTCCCGACGGGACGACCCACTGGGTGCACGTGCGTGGCACCAAGATGCCGGCCGCTTGCTCTGCGCAGGACGCCGATCTCGGTGAGCGATGCGGGCGCCCCGGTGGCTTCGCGTGCGACGGAGTACTTCCCAACGGCCTGAACTGCGATCGTCCGCTGTGCGAGCGGCACGCGCACGGGATCGGGCCCGATCGGCACTTGTGCCCTCGGTGTCGGGAGCGGCAGTCGTGAGCCGCGCCTCAGCGACCCTTCGAGAGGCGGAGGGCGGACTCCTGATGTTCTGGTGTCCAGGGTGTTGCCGCGCGCACGGTGTACGCGTGGGCGACGGTCCGGGTCCCAGGTGGTCGTGGAACGGTGACCCTGAGCGCCCGACGTTCGAGCCGTCCATCCTGGCGCAGTGGCACCAGTGGGACGGTGACCGCAGGATCGATTGGGTCTGCCACTCGTTCGTGCGAGACGGCCAGATCCAGTTCCTCGGTGATTGCACGCACCCGCTGGCCGGTCAGACCGTGCCGCTGCCCCCATTCCCGTGACAGTCGCCAAGCCCGCCCCGGACCGCAAGGCGCAGCTCGCGCAGATCCACATCGCCAAGGCCCAACTCGGCCTC
>CAZXJW010000487.1:0-1947 GCA_964641005.1 uncultured Rhodocyclaceae bacterium | reverse complement strand
GCACCGGCAACGACCTGCACTACCGCGGCTACGACATCCTCGACTTCGCCGACGACGCCACCTTCGAGGAGATCGCCTACCTGCTGGTGCACGAGAGGCTGCCCACCAAGGCCGAGCTGGTCTCCTACCGCAGCAAGCTCAAGAAGCTGCGGGGCCTGCCCACCAGCCTGAAGGCCGCGCTGGAATGGATCCCGCCGGCGGCCCACCCCATGGACGTGATGCGCACCGGCGTGTCCATGCTCGGCACGCTGCTGCCCGAGAAGGATGACCACTCGGTGCCCGGTGCCCGCGACATCGCCGACCGCCTGATGGCGAGCCTGGGCTCGATCCTGCTGTACTGGTACCACTGGAGCCACAACGGCCGTCGCATCGAGACCGAGACCGACGACGATTCCATCGCCGGCCACTTCCTGCACCTGCTGCACGGCAAGCCGCCCTCCGAACTGTGGGAGCGCGCCATGCAGACCTCGCTGAACCTCTACGCCGAGCACGAGTTCAACGCCTCCACCTTCACCGGCCGCGTGATCGCCGGCACGGGCTCGGACATGTATTCGGCCATCACCGGCGCCATCGGCGCGCTGCGCGGCCCGAAGCACGGCGGTGCCAACGAGGTGGCCTTCGACATCCAGGGCCGCTACCACTCGCCCGACGAGGCCGAGGCCGACATCGTGCGCCGCGTGCAGGCCAAGGAGATCGTCATCGGCTTCGGCCACCCGGTCTACACCGTGGCCGACCCGCGCAACAAGGTGATCAAGGAAGTGGCTCGGCGGCTGTCCAAGGCCGACGGTGACATGAAGCTCTTCGACATCGCCGAGCGCCTCGAGACGGTCATGTGGCGCGAGAAGAAGATGTTCCCCAACCTCGACTGGTTCAGCGCCGTGAGCTATCACATGATGGGCGTGCCGCGCGCCATGTTCACGCCGCTGTTCGTGATCTCGCGCACCTCCGGCTGGGCCGCCCACGTGATCGAGCAGCGCATCGACGGCAAGATCATCCGCCCCAGCGCCAACTACACCGGGCCCGAGAACCAGAAGTGGGTCCCCATCGAGAAGCGCAAGTGAACCGCGCGCCCCGCGCCACCGAATCCAACTGACACGGAAGAACTGATCCCCATGTCCGCCCACATCTCCAACGTCCGTCCCAAGCCCGACAAGGTGCTGGTGGACATCGCCGACTACGTCTCGAAGAAGAAGATCACCAGCAAGGAAGCCTACGAGACGGCCCGCTACTGCCTGATGGACACCCTGGGCTGCGGCCTCGAGGCGCTCGAGTACCCGGCCTGCACCAAGCTGCTCGGGCCGGTCGTGCCCGGCACGGTGGTGCCCAACGGCGCCAAGGTCCCCGGCACGCAGTTCCAGCTCGATCCGATCCAGGCGGCCTTCAACATCGGCGCCATGATCCGCTGGCTCGACTTCAACGACACCTGGCTGGCGGCCGAGTGGGGGCATCCCTCCGACAACCTCGGCGGCATCCTCGCCACCGCCGACTGGCTGTCGCGCACCGCCGTGTCCCAGGGCAAGGCGCCGCTCACCATGCGCGACGTGCTCACCGCCATGATCAAGGCCCACGAGATCCAGGGCTGCATCGCGCTCGAGAACTCCTTCAACAAGGTGGGCCTCGACCACGTGGTGCTGGTGAAGGTGGCCTCCACCGCCGTGGTGGCGCAGATGCTGGGCCTGTCCCACGAGGAGATCGTCAACGCCCTGTCGCTCGCCTGGGTGGACGGGCAGTCGCTGCGCACCTACCGCCACGCCCCCAACACCGGCTCGCGCAAGAGCTGGGCGGCGGGCGACGCCACGGCGCGCGCCGTGCGCCTGGCGCTGATCGCCAGGACCGGCGAGATGGGCTATCCGTCCGTCCTGTCCGCCAAGGGCTGGGGCTTCTACGACGTGCTGTTCAAGGGCAAGGCCTTCGAGTTCCAGCGCCCCTACGGCAGCTACGTGATGG
>CAZXJW010000486.1:0-1959 GCA_964641005.1 uncultured Rhodocyclaceae bacterium | reverse complement strand
CCGTGAGCTTCTTCACGTCCTCAGCCATCGTGCCTGCCTCCCGTTTCCGCCGGGCGCCCCGCCTCGTGCGGCCGCAGCTGCGGCGCGAGCCGGTCGAGCACGCCGTTGACGTATTTGTGGCCGTCGGTGCCGCCGAAGGTCTTGGCGAGCTCCACGGCCTCGTTGATCACCACCCGGTAGGGGGTCTCGGGATGGTGCGCCAGTTCGGCCGCGCCCAGCAGCAGCACCGCGTGCTCCACCGGCGAGAGCGCCGTCATGGCACGGTCGAGCAGTGGCGCGAGCGAGGCGCGCAGCGGCTCGGCGTGGGCGATGGCGTCGCCGAGCAGTTGGTCGAACAGCTCGGCATCGGCCTCGCCGAAGCCTTCCTGCAGGCGCGCCTCGGCGGCGAGCTCGCCGGTCGGGCGCGGATTCACCAGCCAGCCGTACAGCGCCTGCAGCGCCAGCGCGCGGGCGCGGCGCCGCGCCGCCGAGCGGCCCCGCGCAGGCGACCTAGTCGCGCTCATCGTCGAGCGCCTGCAGCAGGTTGGCCATCTCCACCGCCACCCGGGCGGCCTCGGCGCCCTTGTCCAGCCGCGCCAGGGCCTGCTCGTCGGTTTCCACCGTGAGCACGCCGTTGGCCACCGGCACGCCCGAGTCGAGCTGCACGCGCAGGATCCCCGCGGCGCTCTGGTCCGACACCACCTCGAAGTGGTAGGTCTCGCCGCGGATCACCGCGCCCAGGGCCACCAGCGCGTCCACCTGGCCGATGGTGGCGAGCTTGCGCAGCGCCAGCGGGATCTCCAGGGCGCCGGGCACCGTGATCACCTGGATGTCCTCCGGTCGCACCTTCAGGCGCACCAGTTCCTCCACGCAGCTCTTGAGAAGCCCCTCGATGACCGGGCCGTTGAAGCGGCTCACCACGACGCCCACGGACAGCTCCTCGCCGTCGAAGTCGGGCTCGATCTCGAAGATCTCGGTGAAGCGTCCCATGTCAGTCTCCTCCACTGGAGCCGTCGGGAAGCAGGTAGCCGGCAACCTCCAGGTCGAAGCCGGTCATGCTGGGCATCTTGCGCGGATGGGCCATGAGGCGCATGCGCTTCACGCCCAGGTCGCGCAGGATCTGCGCGCCGATGCCGTAGGTGCGCAGGTCCATTCGCCGCGCGGGGGGCTGGGCGGGGCCGGCCTGCAGTCGACCAAGCAGCCCTTCGCCGGTCTCGGTGCGATGCAGCAGCACCGCCACGCCGCGCGGCGAGGCGGCGATGCGCGCCAGCGCCTGCTGCAGCGGCCACGAATGGCCGCCGCCCGCGCCGTCGAGCAGATCGATGAGCGACAGCGGCTCGTGCACCCTCACCAGCACCTCCTGCTCGCCAGCCACCTCGCCGTGCACCAGCGCGAGGTGGGTCTCGCGGGTGGTCTCGTCCACGTAGGCGACCATGCGGAACTCGCCCTGGGGCGTGGCGAGGCTGCGCTCGTGGGCGCGGCGCACCAGCGACTCGGTGCGGCTGCGGTGGTGGATGAGGTCGGCGATGGTGCCGATCTTCAGCCCGTGGTGCTGGGCGAAGGGCATGAGGTCGGGCAGCCGCGCCATCTCGCCGTCGTCCTTGAGGATCTCGCAGATCACCGCCGCGGGCTCCAGCCCGGCCAGGCGCGCGAGGTCGCAGCCCGCCTCGGTGTGGCCGGCGCGCACCAGCACGCCGCCGTTCTGGGCCATGAGCGGGAAGATGTGGCCGGGCTGCACCACGTCCGCGGGCACGGCATCGCGGCGCACGGCGGTGAGCACCGTGTGGGCGCGGTCGGCGGCGCTGATGCCGGTCGTCACGCCCTCCGCGGCCTCTATGGAGACGGTGAAGTTGGTGCCGAGCTGGGATCGGTTGGCGGACACCATCAGCGGCAGGTCGAGCTGGCGGCAGCGCGCCTCGGTGAGCGTGAGGCAGATCAGGCCGCGTCCGAAGCGGGCCATGAAGTTGATGGCCTCGGGCG
>CAZXJW010000485.1:0-1960 GCA_964641005.1 uncultured Rhodocyclaceae bacterium | reverse complement strand
CATCGGCGTCCGGCAGCGCGTCCTTCTTCTCGATGATGGGCTCCCATTGCTGGGAGAGCTCGCGGTTGAGCGCGATGAAGTCGCGCTGGTCCTCGGGCACGTCATCCTCGGCGTAGATCGCCTCCACCGGGCACTCCGCCACGCAGAGCGTGCAGTCGATGCACTCGTCCGGGTCGATCACGAGGAAGTTCGGACCTTCCCGGAAGCAGTCCACCGGACAGACGTCCACGCAGTCGGTGTACTTGCACTTGATGCAGCTCTCGGTGACGACATAAGCCATGGTTGCCTGTCCTGATGCCCGGTGAGAAAGGAGTGGAACGGATCCAAGACCCCGTTTCCGGCGCGGAATGCGTCGTTCCCTGCCCGGCGTCCCGTTCCGGGGGCGGATTGTAACGGTGCCGTGACGCCTTCGCGACGCGCCGCGCGCCGCCCGAGCCCCCGGGGCGCAGGGCACGCCTTGGCAGCCGGCGCCGATTTTGGCTAGCATGACGCCACCTTCTCGCGCGCCCCGACCGGGGCCGCCGCGCCCTTCCCAGCACCGCACAGTCTCCGAGGAACCTGCCCATGAGCGAGTCCGCCAACATCCATCACGTCACCGACGACACCTTCGAGGATGAAGTCCTGAAAGCCGACACCCCCGTGCTGGTGGACTTCTGGGCCGAGTGGTGCGGCCCCTGCAAGATGATCGCCCCGGCCCTGGACGAACTGGCCGGCGAGTACGCGGGCAAGCTCAAGGTGGCCAAGATCAACATCGACGAGAACAACCGCACCCCCACCCAGTACGGGATCAAGGGCATCCCGACCCTGCAGATCTTCAAGGGCGGCCAGCTCGAAGCCCAGAAAGTGGGCGCCGTGCCGAAGTCCCAGCTGAAGGCCTTCATTGACAGCGTGTTGTAACCCGCGCTAGCGTCTCCCCATCCATCCAGGGCGGCGGCCGGTTCCGGCAACGCCGTCCCCCGCCGGGCGCCCCGCCCGGCTCCCCCAAGGGCCTCACCGGCCCTCCCGCAACGATCCCCAGGAACACCCCCCCTCCTTCCGCACATGCGCCTCTCCGACCTCAAGCACCTGCACGTCACCGAACTCGTCGACATGGCCCAGACCCATGAGATCGAGAACGCCAACCGGATGCGCAAGCAGGACCTGGTCTTCGCCCTGCTCAAGAACGCGGCCAAGAAGGGCGACAGCATCTTCGGCGACGGCACCCTGGAGGTGCTGCCGGACGGCTTCGGCTTCCTGCGCTCGCCGGACACCTCCTACCTGGCGGGGCCCGACGACATCTACGTGAGCCCCTCGCAGATCCGCCGCTTCAACCTGCACACGGGCGATTCCATCGAGGGCGAGATCCGCACGCCCAAGGACGGCGAGCGCTATTTCGCGCTGGTGAAGGTCGACCGGGTCAACAACGAGCCGCCCGAGAACACCAAGAACAAGATCCTGTTCGAGAACCTCACGCCGCTGTTCCCGGACGAGCCCTTCATCCTCGAGCGCGACATCAAGTCCGAGGAGAACCTCACCGGCCGGATCATCGACATCATCGCGCCCATCGGAAAGGGCCAGCGCGGCCTGCTGGTGGCGAGCCCCAAGAGCGGCAAGACGGTGATGCTGCAGCACATCGCCCACTCGCTGATGGCCAACCACCCCGAGATCTACCTCATCGTGCTGCTCATCGACGAGCGTCCCGAGGAAGTCACCGAGATGCAGCGCTCGGTGCGCGGCGAGGTGGTGTCCTCCACCTTCGACGAGCCCGCCACCCGCCACGTGCAGGTGGCCGAGATGGTGCTCGAGAAGGCGAAGCGGCTGGTGGAGCACAAGAAGGACGTGGTGATCCTGCTCGACTCCATCACCCGCCTGGCGCGCGCCTACAACACCGTGGTGCCGGCCTCGGGCAAGGTGCTCACCGGCGGCGTGGACGCCAACGCCCTGCAGCGGCCCAAGCGCTTCTTCGGCGCGGCCCGCAACA
>CAZXJW010000484.1:0-1976 GCA_964641005.1 uncultured Rhodocyclaceae bacterium | reverse complement strand
GGCCCTGCAGCAGCGTGCGCTCGGGGCTGAACCAGTAGCCGTTGTAGATCATGCGCGCGTAGCGCGGCATGAGATCGTCCTTGAGCGCGAGCACCTCGCGATCGAGGGTGATGGATTCCATGGCGCGGTGGGCCTTCAGCATGATCGTGCCGCCGGGCGTCTCGTAGCAGCCGCGGGACTTCATGCCGACGTAGCGGTTCTCCACCATGTCCAGGCGGCCGATGCCGTGTTTGCCGCCGATGGTGTTGAGCGTCGCGAGCACCTTGGCGGGCGTCAGGCGCTTGCCGTCGATGGCGACGATGTCACCCTTCTCGTAGGTGAGTTCCAGGATCTGCGGCTTGGCCGGCGCCTTCTCGGGCGAGACCGTGAGGCGCCACATGGATTCCTCGGGGGCGAAGTTCGGGTCCTCGAGGATCCCGCCCTCGTAGGAGATGTGCAGGAGGTTGGCGTCCATGGAGTAGGGCGCACCGCCGCCCTTGCGCTTCTTGAAGTCCACGGGAATGCCGTGCTTGTCGGCGTAGGCCAGCAGCTTTTCCCGCGAGAGCAGGTCCCACTCGCGCCACGGCGCGATGATCTTCACGTTGGGCATCAGCGCGTAGGCGCCGAGCTCGAAGCGGACCTGGTCGTTACCCTTGCCGGTGGCGCCGTGCGAGATGGTGTCCGCACCGACCTGCTTCGCGATGGCGATCATCTGCTTGGCGATGAGGGGCCGGGCAATGGAGGTGCCCAGCAGGTATTCGCCCTCGTACACGGTATTGGCGCGGAACATCGGGAACACGAAGTCCCGCACGAACTCCTCGCGCAGGTCCTCGATGAAGATGTTCTGCTTGGGGATGCCCATCTGCAGCGCCTTCTTGCGCGCGGGCTCCAGTTCCTCACCCTGGCCGATGTCGGCGGTGAAGGTCACCACCTCGCACTTGTAGACGTCCTGGAGCCACTTGAGGATGACCGAGGTATCGAGGCCGCCGGAGTAGGCGAGTACGACTTTCTTGATGTCTGACATGGGCCGGAGTGAGCTGGTATGAAAGGAGGGGCGCGCAGGGCGCCCCGGGGTGGATGGGGTCGATCAGGTCTTGTTGGGGTTGTCTTCCGTCTCGCGCACGAACTTGCCGTCGCGCCACTCGCCGCGGGTGACCTGACCCTCGGGCGTGCGGTACGAGCCGAATCCGTGCGGCTTGCCGTTCTTCCAGGTGCCGCGGTAGATGCTGCCGTCGGGGGCGTAGTACTCGCCTTCGCCTTCCTGCTTGCTGCGGGACCACTGTCCTTCGTAGCGGCCGCCGTCCAGCATCATCAGCGTGCCGGTGCCGTCGGCGTACCCGCCCTTCATCTCCCCCTCGTACTTCTCGTCCGCGATGCCGGACAGGTAGAACTGCACGACACCCTTGCCCTCGGCGAAGCCGTCCTTGCATTCGCCCGACCACGTCACGGTCTCGTCCGGGCGGGAGACGGGGTTGATGACCTTGCAGCCGTTCTGGTCAAGGATGAAGTTGTCCGCGGCCGCGGCGCCGAAGGCAGCGGTGGCGAGCACCACGGCGAGGGCGAGTCTGCGGGCGAAGGTGGGGGCTTTCATCGGTATCTCTCCTGGGCCGGCCGGGCCGGCATCGGGGTGGAAGGTTGTCGTCGACCGGCGGCTGGAGGGCCGCGGCGGTCATTCGACACGTCCGAGAAGCAAATATTCCAGCAAAGCCTTCTGCGTGTGCATCCGGTTCGCCGCTTCCTCCCAGACCGCGCTCCACGGCCCGTCGATCACCTCGGCAGTCACCTCCTCGCCCCGGTGGGCGGGCAGGCAGTGCATGAACAGCGCGTCGGGGCGGGCCACCCGCATCATGTCGGCATCCACCTGCCAGTCGTGGAAGGCACGGCACCGGGCCTCGTTCTCGGCCTCGAAGCCCATGCTGGTCCAGACGTCCGTGGTGACGATGTCGGCGCCGCGGGCGGCGTCCATGGGGTCGGCGAACTGCTCGTAGTGGTCCGTG
>CAZXJW010000483.1:0-1977 GCA_964641005.1 uncultured Rhodocyclaceae bacterium | reverse complement strand
CGTGGCGGCTCGCCCAGGCCGCGGCGCCGGCTGATGTCGTACAGGCCCACCGCAAGGAAGGGCCCCACCAGCAGGAAGCCGGTCACCAGCGCCAGTTCCACCGCCTTGGCCTCGAGGAAGTGTTCGAGCAGGAAGCCCATCACGGCGAACACCGCGCCGTAGAACAGGCTCGCCGGCAGCGCGTGGCGCAGGTCGTCGCCGCCGCGGCGCAGCCACGTCCACGGTGCGCCGGGGCCCGCCGCGCGCGTCTCGGGAAAGGGGCTCTTCTCCACGTCGCGCACCACCCGCTGGGCGCCGGCGCCATGATCGGGTTCGCGCATCATCGCGGCATGAGTTCCCAGCTGCCGTCGGGACGCCGGCAGTACGTCCACCGCCCCCCACCCTGCCGGCCCTTGTTGCCGTGCGCGAGCTGAAGGGGACGGCAGGCGCGTCCGTCGCGCTCGAAGCCGGGGCCGGGCTCGACGCTGCCCTTCGCGCCACTGCGCGGGTTCTCCCACTGCACCACCTGTCCGTCGGGGGCCTTCAGCGCGTGGTCGATGGCGCCCATGAGCAGCGCGATGTCGGCATCGTTGAAGGCCGACAGGGCACTGTCCTCCAGGAACAGCGTGTTCTGGGCCGCGGCCGGGCCGGCCCACAGCGCGAGCAGCAGCGCTGCTCGCCCCAGCCACGCCCTCCTGCCCACCTCGAAGTACAGCTTGTCCATGGCGTTTTCCTCCCCGGAGCGCATTGTGCCGCGCACTGCGACAGGACCGCCATGGGGCAGCGGGCGGGGCGACCGGCGACGCCTTCGGCGCCGCGATCCCGAACCGCGCCTGCCCTCGGGCCCGCTAGGGGGTGGCGAGCCGTGCCTCCAGGCTCTCCCAGCGGGCATAGGCCTCCGCCAGGGTGGCCTCCACCTCCCGGAAGCGGGCCTGGGCGGCGGCCACCCGGGCCGGATCCTCGCGGTACGCGCTCGCGTCGCCCAGCAGCGCCGTGAGCGCCGCCTGCTCGGCTTCGAGGGCCTCGATGCGGCCGGGCAGCGCCTCGAGCTCCCTTGCCTCCTTGAAGCTGAGCTTCGACTTCGGCTCCCGAGTCCGGGGCTGGGCCGGCGCGGCCCTGGGTGGCGCGGGTGCCGCAGCGGTCGGGGGCGCGGGGCGCTGCCGCACCCAGTCGTCGTAGCCGCCCACGTACTCCGCGAGCCGGCCGCCGCCCTCGAAGGCGATCACCTGGGTGACCACGTTGTCCAGGAAGGCGCGGTCGTGGCTCACCAGGATCACCGTGCCCTCGTACTCGCCGATCAGCGACTCGAGCAGCTCGAGGGTGTCCACGTCCAGGTCGTTGGTGGGCTCGTCCAGCACCAGCAGGTTGGCGGGCTGGGCGAAGATGCGCGCCAGCAGCAGCCGGTTGCGCTCGCCGCCGGAGAGCGACTTCACGGGCGAGCGCGCCCGCTCCGGGGCGAACAGGAAGTCCGACAGGTAGCTCGCCACGTGCTTGCGCACCCCGCCGATCTCGATCCACTCCGAGCCGGGGCTGATCACGTCCGACACCGTGGCCTCGGGATCGAGCTGGGCGCGGAACTGGTCGTAGTAGGCCACCGAGAGCTTCGTGCCGCGGCGGATGGTGCCGGCGTCGGGCTCGAGATCGCCCAGCAGCAGGCGGATGAAGGTGCTCTTGCCGGCGCCGTTGGGACCCACCAGCCCGAGGCGGTCGCCGCGCAGGATCCGCCCGGAGAAATCGCGCACCACCACGCGATCGCCGAAGGCCTTCGACACGTGCTCGAACTCCGCCACCACCTTGCCGGAGCGGTCGCCCTCGGCGATGGCCAGGGCCACCTGCCCCTGCTGCTCGCGGCGCCGGCCACGCTCCAGGCGCAGCTGCTCGAGCCGACGCACGCGCCCCTCGTTGCGGGTGCGGCGCGCCTCGATGCCCTTGCGGATCCACACCTCCTCCTGGGCGAGCAGCTTGTCGAACTTGGCGTTCTCGACGGCTTCCTGCTCC
>CAZXJW010000482.1:0-1998 GCA_964641005.1 uncultured Rhodocyclaceae bacterium | reverse complement strand
CTTCATGTTCGTTCTCAAATGAACCTTCGGTCTGGTCGTTCCGAGTGCCAAATGCCCGGTGCCTCTGCCTTAATCCCCTTCCACCAGATCGATGTGCTTCCCGCCCAGGCGCTCGAGCATCGAGCGGGTCTGGTCCGGGTCGAACTTGTCGTCGGTGCTCTCGATGCAGATCGCGAAGGCGTCGTCGCTGACAGCCAGGAAGCGTTCTTTCTTGAGGAGGGGGTGGTTGTGGCGCGGCAGGCCGTTGAGCGCCAGCATGCCGATCAGCGTCGCGAAGGCGGTAAAGAGCACGCCCAGCTCGAAGGTGATGGGCACGAACGGCTCCCACGGGGCGTAGGGCTTGCCCTGCACCACGATCGGGTAGTCGACGCCGCTCATCCACCACTGCATCAGGATCGCGCCGAGCACGCCGACGCCGGCAGCGCCCGCCGCGATCAGCGGCAGCACGGTCCGCTTCTGTCCCATCGCCTCGTCGATCCCGTGGATCGGGAACGGGGCGTAGACGTCCCACTTGGTGTAGCCGGCGTCGCGGACCTTCTCGGCCGCGTGGTACACATCCGCGGGGGTGGCGAACTCGGCGATCACGCCGAACACCGGCTCGCCGCTCTCAGTCACATAGACCTTGCGGTTCTTTGCCATGGCTTAGTGCCCCGCCTTTCCGTGGTCGTTGCCGTGCCCGTTGCCGTGATGATGCGGGCTGGCCTGCGGCAGAACGGCCTTGACTTCGGCCATCGCGAAGACGGGCAGGAACCGCAGGAACAGGAGGAAGAGCGTCAGGAACACGCCGCACGAGCCGACGAAGATCCCGATGTCCACCGCCGTGGGCCAGAACATGTGCCACTCGCCCGGCAGGAACGCCCGGTGCAAGCTGGTCACGATGATGACGAAGCGCTCGAACCACATGCCGATCGTGACCAGGAAGCTCACGATGAACACCACCGGCACGCTCTGGCGGGCCCACCGCATCCAGAAGACCTGCGGCGAGACGACGTTGCAGAAGATCATCGTCCAGTAGGCCCAGGCGTAGGGTCCCTGAGCACGCACGTGAGCGAAGAGGTACGCCTCGTACTGGTTGGCGCTGTACCAGGCGATGAAGAACTCCATGCCGTAGGCGAAACCGACCATCATGCCGGTCGCCAGCAGGATCTTCGCCATGTTCTCGATGTGGCGGAGCGTGATCAGGTCCTTCATGTTCGGGAACAGCTCACGCGCCGGGATCAGCAGCAGCAGCACCATCGCGAAGCCGCCGAAGATGGCGCCCGCGACGAAGTAGGGCGGGAAGATCGTCGTGTGCCAGCCGGGCATGACCGAGGTGGCGAAGTCGAACGACACGATCGAGTGCACCGACAGCACCAGCGGCGTGCTGATGCCGGCGAGAATCAGATAGGCCTTCTCGTAGCGGACCCAGTGGCGGCTGCTGAAGCGCCAGCCCAGGGCCAGGAAGCCGTAGACGTACGCCCGCACCGCATCGGTGCGGAGCGGCAGGAACGGCAGCACGCGCGGACCTTCGGGGTTGCGGCGCAGACGCAGATCGGCCCGGTCGCGGAGGGTCGCGAAGTCCGGGATCATGCCCATGTACCAGAAGAGCGCCGAGACCGTGCCGTAGGTCGAAACTGCGAACACGTCCCAGAGCAGCGGGCTCTTGAAGTTGGGCCAGATGGCGTTGGCATTGGGAATCGGGAACAGGAACCACGCCATCCACTGGCGTCCGATGTGGATGCCCGGGAAGGTGGCGGCGCAGATGACAGCGAAGATCGTCATGGCCTCGGCCGAGCGGTTCACCGCGGTGCGCCACTTCTGCTTCAGCAAGCAGAGAATGGCGGAGATCAGCGTTCCGGCGTGGCCGATACCGATCCAGAAGACGAAGTTGGTGATGTCCCACGCCCAGTCCACGGCGTTGTTCATGCCCCAGGTGCCGATGCCGGTGATCACCAGGTAGCCGATGAACAGACCGCCGAGCTGCGCGATGGTGAACGCGAGCATGAAGGTGGGCAGCCA
>CAZXJW010000481.1:0-2008 GCA_964641005.1 uncultured Rhodocyclaceae bacterium | reverse complement strand
CGGCACCCACCACCAGGAGGTCGGCTCCGCCGGCGGCCGCCAGCGCGGCCTCGCCGGACAGGCGTTCCACCTTCGCGCCGGGGAAGCCAAAGCCATCCCAGGCGCCGGGCGAGAGCCCTCCGGCCGGCGCGGCGATCAGTGCCACCAGCGTGACCGGCGGTGCGCACGACGACAGCACCCCGGGCAGCACGATGCGGGCACCCTGCAGTTCCACGGGCGCACTTCGCCCGACTGCCGCGGCGGCGGGCCCGGCCACCCACGCCGCCGCCACCGCCAATGCCGCGCGCATGAAGCCGCGTCGCGTGGTTCCCATGCTCGTCTCCCCGGCCCTCGGGCCTGCAATCCCCGAGCGCAATTTACCCCACGCCGGCCCGGGGCGACACCTCGCCGGTGATCAGGCCGACGCAGCGTCGCCGGAGAGCGTCAGCATCAACCCGTTGACCCGGCGCACGAAGGCAGCCGGGTCCTCGAGCTGCCCGCCCTCGGCGAGCAGGGCCTGGTCGAACAGCACGTGGCTCCAGTCGCCGAAGCGCGCACCCTCCGGTTCGGCGTCCAGGCGCCTGACCAGCGGATGTCCCGGGTTGATCTCCAGGATGGGCTTCGAGCCCGTCACCGGCTGGCCCGCGGCGCGCAGCAGCCGCTCCAGGTGGCCTCCCATGGCGTGGGCATCGGCCACCAGGCAGGCGGGCGAGTCGGTGAGCCGGTGGGTGATGCGCACCTCCTTCACGCGCTCGCCCAGCGCCTTCGCCACCCGCTCCACCAGCCCCTTCATGGCCTCGGCCTCGGTCTCGCGCGCCTTCTTCTCGGCCTCGTCCTCCAGCGCGCCCAGGTCGAGGTCGCCCTTGGCCACGGACTGCAGCGGCTTGCCGTCGAACTCGGTGAGGCTGGAGACGAGCCACTCGTCCACCCGGTCGGAGAGCAGCAGCACCTCGATGCCCTTGCGGCGGAACACCTCCAGGTGCGGCGAGTTGCGCGCCGCGGCGTGGCTGTCGGCGGTGACGTAGTAGATCCGGTCCTGGCCCTCCTTCATGGTCGCCACGTAGTCGGCCAGGGAGACGGTCTGGGCGTCGCCCTCGTTGCGGGTGGTGGCGAAGCGCAGCAGCTTCGCGATGCGCTCGCGGTTGGCGGGGTCCTCGCCCGCGCCCTCCTTGATGACCCGGCCGAAGGTGCTCCAGAAGGTGGCGTACTTGTCCTTCTCGTTCTCCGCCAGGTCCTCGAGCAGGCCGAGCACCTTCTTCACCGCGCCGCTGCGGATCGCCTCCACGTCACGCGACTGCTGCAGGATCTCGCGCGAGACGTTCAGCGGCAGGTCCTGGGCGTCGATCACGCCGCGCACGAAGCGCAGCCAGGCGGGCATGAGCTGCTCGGCGTCGTCCATGATGAACACGCGGCGCACGTAGAGCTTCACGCCGTGGCGGTGGTCGCGATCCCAGAGGTCGAAGGGCGCGCGCGCCGGCACGTACAGCAGCAGCGTGTACTCCTGGCGGCCCTCCACCTTCGCGTGCACCCAGGACAGCGGCGCCTCGAAGTCGTGGCCCACGTGCTTGTAGAACTCCTGGTACTGCTCGTCGGTGATCTCCGACTTCGGGCGCGCCCACAGCGCCGAGGCCTGGTTGACCTGCTCGTCCTCGCCGGTGCCGGCCTGGGCGCCCTTCTCCTCGTCCCACTTCTCCTTCTCCATCAGGATCGGCACCGTGATGTGATCGGAGTAGCGGCGCAGGATCTCGCGCAGCTTCCAGCCGGCGAGGAACTCGTCCTCGCCCTCGCGCAGGTGCAGGATCACGTCGGTGCCGCGAGTGGCCTTCTCCACGGTCTCCAGGGTGTAGTCGCCGGTGCCGGCGGACTCCCAGCGCACGCCCTCCCCCGCGCCCGCGCCGGCGCGGCGCGTGACCAGCGTCACCCGGTCGGCCACGATGAACGAGGAGTAGAAGCCCACGCCGAACTGGCCGATGAGCCGCGCGTCCTTCGCCTGGTCGCCGGTGAGCGCCTGGAAGAACTCCCGCGTGCC
>CAZXJW010000480.1:0-2012 GCA_964641005.1 uncultured Rhodocyclaceae bacterium | reverse complement strand
CTCCGGGGGCGTGGGCATCGGCGGGGTGCTGGAACCCCTCCAGGCCAACCCCACCATCATCGAGGACGACTGCTTCATCGGCGCGCGCTCCGAGGTGGTGGAGGGCGTGGTGGTGGGCGCCGGATCGGTGATCTCCATGGGCGTCTACATCGGCCAGAGCACGAAGATCTACGACCGCGAGACGGGCGAGGTCAGCTATGGCCGCATCCCGCCGGGCTCGGTGGTGGTGTCGGGCAACCTGCCCTCCGCCGACGGCCGCTACAGCCTGTACTGCGCCGTGATCGTCAAGAAGGTCGACGCGAAGACCCGCGCCAAGACCAGCATCAACGAACTGCTGCGCGGCGACTGACGCGGCACCCGCGACACCCACAAGGAGGCACGCACCGTGTACCTCATGCCCGTGCTGAAGCTCATGGCCGAGAAGCAGGCCTCGGACCTGTTCATCTCCGTGGGCGCGCCCATCTCCATCAAGATCCTCGGCAACATCATGCCGGTCAACCAGCAGGTGATGGACTCGGAGACCGTGCGCCGCATCGCCTACGAGATGATGACCGAGAAGGAGGCCCGCGAGTACGAGGAGACGCGGGAGATGAACTTCTCGCTCCCGGTGCCCGACATCGGGCGCTTCCGCGTGAACGTGTTCCGGCAGCGGGGCAACGTGGCGCTGGTGATCCGCTACCTCAAGAGCGGCACGCCGGGCTTCGAGAAGCTGCGCCTGCCCCACGTGCTCAAGGACCTGGTGATGGAGAAGCGCGGCCTGATGCTGGTGGTGGGTTCCACCGGCTCGGGCAAGTCCACCACGCTCGCGGCCATGATCGAGCACCGCAACAACACGCGCTCGGGCCACATCCTCACCATCGAGGACCCGATCGAGTTCGTCTACTCGAACAACAAGTGCGTGATCAACCAGCGCGAGGTGGGCCAGGACACCCACTCCTACGAGAACGCCCTGGTCAACGCCATGCGAGAGGCGCCCGACGTGCTGATGATCGGCGAGATCCGCGACCGCCAGACCATGCAGCACGCCCTGCTCTACGCCCAGACCGGCCACCTGTGCATGTCCACCCTGCACGCCAACAACAGCTACCACGCACTCGGCCGCATCATCAACTTCTTCCCCCAGGACGCCCGCGACGGCCTGCTCGCCGACCTGGCCACCACCCTCAAGTGCATCATCTCCCAGCGCCTGGTGAAGGCCATCGACGGCTCGCTGGTGGCCGCCGTGGAGGTGATGCTCAACTCCAAGCACGTGGCCGAACTCATCAAGAAGGGCGAGATCGACCAGATCAAGGACGCCATGGAGCAGAGCCTTTCCCCAGGCTCGGAGACCTTCGAACAGGCGCTGTTCAAGCTCTACACCGCCGGCCTGGTCACCAAGGAGGAGGCGTTGCGCAACTCCGACTCGGCCACCAACCTGTCCTGGCTGCTCAACAATGCCGGCAAGCCGGCCGCCGCGGGCGGGGCCGGTGCCGCCGCGCGCGGCGGCTCGGATGCCCCGGCCGGGGGCGGTGCGCCGGTGGCGCTCAACCTCGACGGCCTGAACCGGCTGTGAACGCCCCGCACGGGGCCGACCCCACCTTCGAGCTCGCCTGCGCGCTGATCGGCCGCCGCTCCGTCACGCCGGAAGACGGCGGCTGCCAGGCGCTGATCGCCGACCGGCTGCGCGCGCTGGGCTTCCACCTCGAGCCGCTTCGAAGCGGCGGCACCGACAACCTCTGGGCACGGTTGGGCACGGCCCGCCCGGTGGTGTGCTTCGCGGGCCACACCGACGTGGTGCCCACGGGTCCGCTCGAGCAGTGGCGCTCCGACCCCTTCGAGCCCGTGGTGCGCGATGGCGTGCTGTACGGGCGCGGCGCAGCGGACATGAAGACCTCGCTGGCGGCCTTCGTCACGGCCATCGAGGATTTCCTCGCCACCCATCCCGAGCCGCGCGGCTCCATCGCGCTGCTGCTCACCTCCGACGAGGAGGGCCCGGCCACCGACGGCACCGTGAAGGTGGTGGAGCGGCTGCG
>CAZXJW010000479.1:0-2030 GCA_964641005.1 uncultured Rhodocyclaceae bacterium | reverse complement strand
GGGCAAGTCCTCCATCGTGCGGCAGGTGGCGGCGCACTTCGGCGTGCCGCTGGTGGACCTGCGCCTTACCACCATCGAACCGGTCGACATCCGCGGCGCCATCTATGCCGACGACACGCTCGCCAGGACGGTCTGGTTCCCGCCCGAGTTCCTGCCCCCGGCCGACGTGCCCGAGGGCATCCTGTTCCTCGACGAGATCACCGCGGCGGACCAGCGCCTGCAGATCTCGGCGTATTCCCTGATCCTCGACCGACGCGTGGGCAACTACGTGCTGCCCGACGGATGGCAGGTCATCGCCGCGGGCAATGCGAGCTACCACGGCGCGGTCTCGCGCGACATGGGCACGGCCCTGGCGGACCGCATGTTCCACTTCAACGTCCAGACGGCCATCGACGCCTTCCTCGACCACGCGGTGGCGAGCGGCTTCGCGCCCGAGGTCATGGCCTTCCTGCGGGTGCGGCCGGACCGGCTCGACGACACGCAGGCGCAGCTGGCCAACGACCACCTGGTGGGGGCGAGCCCGCGCGGCTGGGAGGACGTGTCCAGCGTGCTGCGCTCCGGGCTCTCGGAACAGGCGCGACGCCTGTTCGTGCAGGGCCGCATCGGCGCGGCCAACGCCGCCGAGTTCTTCGGGGTGCTGCGCGAACTGCGCGCGGGCGCCGACGTGCTGGCACTGCTGGCGGCACGCCCTGGCGCCCCGACCACGGCATTGCTGCCCGGGACGCTCGACGGCCTCTACGGCCTCGTCTACGGCCTCGTGGCGGCCTGCACCGACGAGGGAGGTCTCTCGCGCGCGCTCGAGATCGTGGAGCAGCTGCCCGACGCACCCGAGGCCGCGCGCCTGCCCATGCGCGAGGCGCGCACGCTCGCGATGGAGCTGCTGCTGCAGAAGGCGCTGCAGCAGGGTCTCGAGTCGGCGGTGCTCGACAGCCCGGCCTACCGCCGGCACGTGGAGCGGCGCGCCCGGGAGGCCGAGGGTGGTTGAGCACCCCCACGGCCGCGCCCGGGAAGCCGAAGGTGGCTGAGCACCGCGCCAGCCGCGCCCTTTCCCGGCTGGTGGAGTACGCACCGGCCACCGGCGGACTTGCGCTGTGGGTGCTGCACCGGGACACCGACCGCCCCGAGGCGCCGCCTGTCACCACGGACGGCCGCACCCTCACCTACGGCCCCGGTTTCGCGGCGCTCCCGCTCGAGCAGCAGACCGGCCTTGTGGCCCACGCGGTGCTGCACGTGGCCCTGCGCCACCCGCAGCGCTTCCTCGAACTGCAGTCGCGCCTCGGGGACGCCGACCTCGCCCTGTTCAATGCCTGCGCCGACGCAATCGTCAACAGCACGCTCGCCCATCTCGCCTGGCTGGAACTGCCCGAGGGCGCCGTGGACCTGGTGACGCTGCTGCGCAACGCGCTGGCCATGGACGCTTCCGCGGAGACCGCCCTGCTGGAATGGGACGTGGAGCGGCTCTATCGCACCCTGGACGACCGTGACCGCGTGCGCCGCCGCGACGGGCCGCGCGCCGCCCACGTGCGCCGCCTGCACCGCGCCGAGCATGCGGACCTGCGGCCCGATCCCGCCGAGCGCGGCGCACGCGAGCGCGAGGCCGAGCTCACGCGGGAGTGGCGCGAACGGGTGGTGCGCGCCCACGCGGGGGATGGCGAGTTCTCGATCCTGCGGGCGCTCGTGGCCGACCTGCCGCAGACCCGAACGCCGTGGGAACAGGTGCTGCGCACGCGGCTGGCCCGCGGCCTCGCCCCCAGGCCGGAACCGTCGTGGTCGCGTCCGTCGCGTTCGTGGATCGCAAACCAGGGCCGGGGTGGCCCGGGCCGGCGGATGCCCTGGGAACCCGGATTTGCCGTTGGACGCCGGGTACCGCGCCTGGCACTGGTGCTGGACGTGTCGGGTTCCATCGACGCGGCGCTGCTGGCGCGCTTCGCCCGGGAGATCGCGGCCATCGTGCGCCGCCAGGACAGCGAGCTGGTACTGGTGGCGGGCGACGACTCCGTGCGCCGCGTGCAGCGTTTCGAGCCGGGCCG
>CAZXJW010000478.1:0-2034 GCA_964641005.1 uncultured Rhodocyclaceae bacterium | reverse complement strand
TCGCCGGGACGCTTTTGTGAAAGAATTTGGGCAGCGGAACGACATCGAGGCGAGCATCATGATCGACCGCGACGGCTATCGCCCCAACGTGGGCATCGTTCTGGTCAACACACGCAACGAGGTGTTCTGGGGCAAGCGCGTGCGCGAGCACGCCTGGCAGTTTCCCCAGGGCGGCATCCAGGCCGGGGAATCCCCGGAGCAGGCCATGTATCGCGAGCTCCGCGAGGAAGTGGGGCTCGAGCCTGCGCACGTCCGCATCCTGGGCCGCACCCGCGAATGGCTGCGCTACGACGTGCCGCGCCACTGGACCCGCCGCGAGGGCCGCACCCACTACCGAGGCCAGAAACAGATCTGGTACCTGCTGCGCATGGTGGGCCGCGATTGCGACGTCTGCCTGCGCCGGTCGGACAAGCCCGAGTTCGACGCCTGGCGCTGGACCGAGTACTGGGTTCCCCTCGAGGCGGTGGTGGACTTCAAGCGCGACGTCTACCAGCAGGCGCTCACCGAACTGGCGCGCTTCATCTCGGCCCGGCCCGCGCCGGGCTGGGCAGTGGCGGCGGATTTGCCGGTGACGGCAGACCTGCCGGTGGAGGCCGGACAGGGCGGCTGAGGGCAGGGCACACCTGCCGATCCTCCCGGAATTCGAGATTCCCGGTGCGCACTGGGGGGGGCGGTGTCGCCAGGTGGTAACATCGCCTGACCGTTGAGGGACCGGGGAGCCCGGCCATGTCGCACCGCCGCAACGATTTCGACGTCACAGACCGGGTCCGTACCACAGACCCCGAGGACGTTCGCCTGGAGGTGGCGCGCATCCGTGGCGCGCTCTACGACGGAGACGACCCGCGCCTGCCGTCCGCCTTCGAGGATGCGCAGCGCATCTACGCCGGGGACTATCCCGGCTACCAGGCCTGTGACACGGCCTATCACAACCTCCAGCACGTGCTCGATGTCACCCTCGCCATGGCCCGGCTCATGGACGGCTACGAGCGCGGCGGGCGCGAATGGGGTCCTCTGGGGGAGCGCCTGTTCCGCTTCGGCGTGGTGCTCGCGCTGTTCCACGACGTTGGCTACGTTCGTCGCGAGCATGACCGCCGCCACGCCAACGGCGCCGAGTACACCCTCACCCACGTCTCGCGCAGCGCGGTGTTCCTGGATCACTACCTGGACCAGGTGGAACTGGGCGACCTGAAGCCGCTGGCGCGCCGGCTGGTGCACTTCACCGGCTACGAAATGCCCGTGGACCGCATCCGCGTCACCGACCCGCTCATGCGCCGGCTCGGTGCCATGCTGGGCTCGGCGGACATCATCGCGCAGATGTCGGACCGCTGTTACCTGGAGAAATGCCGCGACCGGCTGTACCCGGAGTTCGTGGTGGGAGGCGTGGCCGTGCAGAGCGGCCCGGACGGCACCCCGCACGTGTTGTTCTCATCGGGCGAAGACCTGCTTCGCAAGACCCCGGGTTTCTACCGCAAGGCCTCCACGCGGCTCGAGCAGGAGCTCTCCGGCGCCTACCGCTATGCCGAGCGCCACTTCCGCGGCCAGAACCTCTATCTGGAAGAACTGCAGAAGAACATCCGTTACGCCCAGTCCCTGGACGGTCCCGAGGGCGCGCCCGCGCTGCGTCGCACGCCACCGCCCGCGGGCTTCGAGTCGGTGTCCCCGGCGCAGGCGCCGGGCATGGTGGCGCGCCGCTTCAGGCGACTCGCAGCATGATCTTGCCCACGTGCGTGCTCGTCTCCATGAGCGCGTGCGCCCGGGCAGCCTCCTCGAGGGGGAATTCGGCATGGATCACGGGTGACACGCGGCCCGCGTCGAGCATGGGCCAGACATGCGCCCGCAGCGCCTGCGCCACCGAGGTCTTGAACGCCACGCTTCTCGGCCGCAGCGTGGAGCCGGTGATGGTGAGCCGCCGGTAGAGGATGTCGCTCATGTCGAGCGTCGCCCTGGTGCCACCGAGGAAGGCGATGATCGACAGCCGGCCGTCGTCGGCCAGCGCCTTGAGTTCGCGCGGCACGTAGTCCCCGCCCACCATGT
>CAZXJW010000477.1:0-2040 GCA_964641005.1 uncultured Rhodocyclaceae bacterium | reverse complement strand
CGTCAATCCCCGGTATATTGGAGGTGTTCCGGCAAGGGACGCGGTCACCACCGTTCTTCTCAGCGCCTCCCGTTTCCCGGCGGGGGGCGCTTTCCATTTCCGGCCCGCTCATTCCGCACCCCCCGACAGGAGCCATGCGTCAATGTCGGCGCGGCGGTAGCGCACGATGCGCTCACCCACCTTGGAGAAGGCAGGGCCAGCCTTGCGGTAGCGGAGGTCCTCAAGGCTCCGGGCCGTCATGCCGCAGTAGGTCCCCGCCTGCGCAGGGGTCAGCCACTCGGGCGTGACAAGCTCATCCTTCACGCGCGCCACAACCCGGCGCACAATGTCGTCAATCTCTGGATTCATGGTGGTCACCGATTCAGACCACCTGCGGCAAGGGTGGTCGGAAGGCGACGGGGGCGCGGACATTCGCATGTCCACCGGGTTGCCCTGCACCCCAGGCTGGGGGCGCTCCCTGCTCGTTGGCACTTCCCGGCGGGCCACGAGCAGTTTGTGCAGTCAGTGGTTCACCATAGCCCAGCGGCCTTTGCCGGTAAAGCCCCGCGTTGTTGTCACGCAAGACTTTTCGTCAGGTCTGCCAGTGACTTATCCCCGCTTGATGGCCTCCATGATGTAGCGGCTCATGGCCTCCTGCTGCGCTCGCTGGTAGGCCTCCGCCACCTTGGAGCGGGTCATGTAGCCGTCGCTCACGTCCCCATCGGCGTGGTTCATCAGGATCATCACGTCAGTCTTGGACAGGCCCGCCTCCGTTGACAGGGTCTTGTAGGTCTGCCGGAGGTCGCCACCCCACTTGGGCAGGTCGGCCCGGTCCTCCCGATACTCCACGATGTGGCCCTCAAAGCCGGGCTTGTGGGAGCGGGACAGGTCCCCGGGGAAAATCCACTCCGCAGCGTTCACCGCATTGACCATCCGGCCCGCCCGCCGCGCCCGCGCAAGGCAGGCAATCATCGCCCGCGACAGGGGGATGTCAAAGGCCCGCTTTGCGCCGCCCTTGGGCTTGGGGATGTGCAGCACCCGGCGCTTCATGTTCAGGTGTTCCCACCGCGCGACGGTCAGCGCGCCCGCCCGGGAGCCCGACAGGAGGGTGAACAGGTGGAACTCCTGCCGCACCGGGTTGGGAAGGGCGCGCAGCTTACGGTGCCAGTCAGCAAGCTCATCCGCGCCCATGGCCGTGTCACGGCGGGGCGGGGGGACAAGCTCGATGCTCTTGACCGGGTTGAAATGGGGGAGCTTCTTGTCCAGTTGGCGCTTGTAGGCGTTGTTGTAAACCCGGCGCAGCGAGATCATGGCAAAGTCAGCCGCGCGCGGCCCGCGCTCCCGCTTGATCTTGTCGTGCATCTCACCCATGACCTCGTTGGCAACGTCAGACAGCCGGGCCAGCGGAACGTCATCCCAAGCGGAGAGGAGCTTGGCCCCATACTCATAGGTTTCCAGCGTGCGGGCGCTGCGCTGCCCGGCCTCCACCTGACGCACGAGGACGGCCCTCAGCTCAGCCCAGCCCTCCGCGAATGTCATGGGCTTGTCCTTCGCCCGGACGCCCTCATTGCCCAGAGCAACCTTGGCCTCCTTTGCGGCCTTGCGCGCCTCTGCCACGCCCATCTGCGGCCACTTCCCCACGGCCCGCTTCTTGGTGGCCCGCCTGCCGAGAACGTCCAGCACGTCCACCTGCACGGTGAAGGTCTTGGTCCGGGCTCCCACCACAACGAAGAAGCCCGCCTCCTCCGTATCGCGCACGATGTATTGGCCTGTGGCGGCGGGCGGGAGCTTGTCCAGCACCTCCTTTGTGAGCTTGGTCGGCTGCGTGTTCATCCTTTGTTCTCCTGCGGCTGGGCTAAGACGGAAATAAGACGGTGCTGGGGTCGGTTAAGTCGGAAGGCAGCCGCCCGGCGAAGCCCCGTGACAGGGCGCAAGCACCTGTATATGCTGGGGAAACGGGCAACTCCCGGGAGAATACCGGGTGGGACAGGTCGCGTAAAGTCTAATTTGTAAACCGAAGGTCGGCGGTTCGATCCCGTCTGGGGGCACCATCGTCCTGTC
>CAZXJW010000476.1:0-2043 GCA_964641005.1 uncultured Rhodocyclaceae bacterium | reverse complement strand
TCCTTGAGCTTCTCGCGGATCACGTTCTCGAAGTCCTCCTGGCTGCGGAAGCCCTCGGGCCACTGGTCGCGCGGCAGCAGCGACACCACCGGATCGGAGTCGGTGTGCGGCTGGGGGTCGGCCGGGCTCTCGCCCCGGCCCACCTTGTTCACCGTCATGCGCACCCCGGGGATCGCGGCGATGCGCCGCGAGGCCTCCATCTCGATCTTCATCACCTCGTCGAAGGCCATGTTGGGCATGCGCGAGATGGCCGGCGTGATGGTGTTCTCCTTGAGCGTGGGGATGAAGGACTTGCCCAGGAAGGGGAACAGCGCGACGCTCGCCAGCAGCAGCGCCACGGCGGTGCCCACGGTGGTGCGCGGGTTCGCCAGCGCGCGGTGCAGCAGCGCCAGGTAGTGGCGCTTGAGGAAGCGGATGGGGCGCGTGTCCTCCTCCGAGCCGGGGCGCAGGAAGTAGGAGCACAGCGCCGGCGTGAGCGTGAGGGCGAGCACCAGCGACACGGTCAGGGCGATGGCGATGGTGTAGGCCAGCGGCGCGAACATCTTGCCCTCCATGCCCTCCAGGGTCATGAGCGGCAGGAACACCAGGATGATGATGCCCACCCCGAAGATCACCGGCTTGGACACCTGCGCCACGGCCTCGAGCACCACGCGCGTGCGCGGTTCGCCGCGCCGGTGCGACAGCTGCGCGAAGGTGTTCTCCACCACCACCACCGCACCGTCCACGATCAGGCCGATGGCGATGGCCAGGCCGCCCAGGGACATGAGGTTGGCCGAGATGCCGTAGCGGTTCATCACCATGAAGGTGATCAGCGGCGCGAGGCACAGCGAGGCCACCACGATCAGGCTGGAGCGGATGTCGCCCAGGAACACGAACAGCACCACGATCACCAGCGCGATGCCCTCCATGAGCACCTTGGTGACGGTCCACAGGGCGGCGTCCACCAGCTCCGTGCGGTCGTAGAAGGGCACGATCTTCAGCCCGCCGGGCAGCATCCCCTTCGCGTTGATCTCCGCCACGCGCTTCTGCACCCGGCCCACCACCTCCTTGGCGTTGCCGCCGCGCAGCATCATGACGATGCCGCCCACCGACTCGGTGACCCCGTTCTTGACGAGCGCGCCCACCCGCACCGCCGAGCCGATGCGCACCTCGGCCACGTCGCGGATGAACACCGGCGTGGCGCCTTCCTCCTTGAGGACGATGCTGCCGATGTCATCGATGCTGCGGATCAGGCCCAGTCCGCGCACCAGCAGCTGCTCGTCGCCCATGGCAACGACCCCGCCGCCGGAATTGGCGTTGTTGCGCTCGAGGGCCTCCACCACCTGGGCGAGGGTGAGCCGGTAGTGGCGCATGCGCTCCGGGTTCACCAGCACCTGGTACTGGCGCTCGAAGCCGCCCTGGGAGTTGATCTCGGCCACGCCGGGAATGGAGCGCAGCAGCGGCCGCACCACCCAGTCCTGCACCACCCGGCGGTCCATGAGCTCGGCCTCGGTGAGCGCACGGCTGCCGTCGTCGTCGCGCTCGAGGGTGTACTGGTAGACCTCGCCCAGGCCGGTGCTCACGGGTCCCAGCACCGGGGTGACGTCCATGGGCAGTCGGCCGCGCACCTCGAAGATGCGCTCCATCACCAGCTGCCGGGCGAAGAACACGTCCACGTCGTCGCGGAACACCAGGGTCACCAGCGACAGGCCGTTGCGGTTGATGGAGCGCATCTCCGTGAGCCCGGGCAGGCCGGTCATGCCGATCTCGATGGGCACGGTGATGAAGCGCTCCACCTCCTCGGGGGATCGCCCGGGGGCCTCGGTGGCCACCTGGACCTGCACGTTGGTGACGTCGGGGAAGGCATCCACCGACAGGCTCTGCATGGCGCGCAGGCCGAAGGCCGCCAGCGCGATGGCCACCACCACGAGGATGATGCGCTGCTGGAGGCAGAAGCGGACTAGGCGTTCCATGTCGGGCGTTGCGCGGCGTCCTGGAGCGGACGCGATGAATCCCGATTGTAGGGGGCCCCGGGGCCGTTCCAAAGCACGAACGGGACCCGGG
>CAZXJW010000475.1:0-2055 GCA_964641005.1 uncultured Rhodocyclaceae bacterium | reverse complement strand
ATCCCTGGGTGTTCACGGCGCTCATGTTCGTGATGGGCATGGCCTGGGCCTTCGGCAAGGCCTCGGTGTTCAAGTACATCTCCGACGATTTCCCCGGGAACATCGGGGTGGTCTCGGGGATCGTTGGCCTGGCTGGCGGCCTCGGCGGCTTCCTGCTGCCGATCCTGTTCGGGGCGCTGCTCGACCTCACCGGCGTGCGCTCGAGCTGCTTCATGTTGATGTACGGCGTGGTCTGGGTGTCGCTCATCTGGATGTACATCACCGAGGTGCGCCGCATCGAGGTCATCGGTCCCCGCGCCGCCTGAGCGCCGCGGGGCCTTCACGAGGAGCACATGGCGATGCAGACACAGGCGACCAACCCCTCCGGCGCGGCGCGCGGCCGGACGCTCATGGTGTGGACACCGGAGGATGCGCGCTTCTGGGAGCAGCAGGGCAGGGCGGTCGCGAACCTGAACCTGTGGATCTCCGTGCCCGCGCTGTTCGTGGCCTTCGCCGTCTGGCAGCTCTGGTCGGTGGTGGCCGTGAACCTCAATGCGCTGGGGTTCAGGTTCACCACCAACCAGCTCTTCTGGCTGGCCGCGGCGCCGGCGCTGTCCGGCGCGACGCTGCGCATCTTCTACTCCTTCATGGTGCCGGTGTTCGGCGGCCGGCGCTGGACGGCGCTGTCGACCGCCTCGCTGCTCATCCCCGCCGTGGGAATCGGGGTCGCCGTGCAGGACCCGTCCACCAGCTACCCGACGCTCCTGGGCTTGGCCCTGCTGTGCGGGCTGGGCGGGGGCAACTTCTCCTCGAGCATGGCGAACATCAGCTTCTTCTTCCCCAAGGAGCGCAAGGGCTCGGCGCTGGGCGTGAACGCCGGCCTGGGCAACCTGGGCGTGTCGGTGGTGCAGTTCCTCGCGCCGCTGGTGATCACCGTGGGCGTGCTCGGGCCGCTGGCGGGCGATCCCCAGAGCATCGTCAACAAGGCTGGCGCGACGGTGGAGGTGTGGGCCCAGAACGCCGCCTTCATCTGGGTTCCCTGGATCGCGGTGGTGTCGCTGCTGGCGTGGTTCTTCATGAACGACATCGCGGATGCCAGGGCGTCGTTCGCCGAGCAGGCGGTGATCTTCCGCCGCCGCCACAACTGGCTGATGTGCTGGCTCTACCTGGGCACCTTCGGCTCCTTCATCGGCTACGCGGCGGGCTTCCCGCTGCTGATCAAGTCGCAGTTCCCGGCAGTGAACCCGCTGCAGTACGCGTGGCTCGGCCCGCTGGTGGGGGCGGTGGTGCGGCCCTTCGGCGGCTGGCTGTCCGACAAGCTCGGCGGCGCCCGCGTCACGCTGTGGAACTTCGTCGTGATGGCCTGCGCGGTGCTGGGCGTGCTTTGGTTCCTGCCCACAGGAGGCTCGGGCGGCAGCTTCGCCGGCTTTTTCGCCATGTTCATGCTGCTGTTCCTCACCACGGGCATCGGCAACGGCTCGACGTTCCGGATGATCCCCGCGATCTTCCTCACTGAACGCACCCGCGCCGCCACCGGGATGGGCAGGGAGGCCGAGGAGCAGGCCGTTCGCGACGGCAACAAGGAGGCGGCCGCGGTGCTGGGATTCTCCGGCGCCGTGGGGGCGTACGGCGGCTTCTTCATCCCCAAGAGCTACGGCACCTCCATCGCCATGACGGGCGGGCCCGAACTGGCGCTCATGGTGTTCGCGGGCTTCTACGTGACCTGCATCGCCATCACGTGGTGGTTCTACGCCCGGCGCAACGCGCCCATGCCCTGCTGAGCCGCCACGCACCCGACACCGCCAACGGAGCACGAAACATGAGTCACTTCCTCGACCGACTCACCTGGTTCAGCCGCGAGAACGAGACGTTCGCCGACGGACACGGCCAGGTCACCGCGGAGGACCGCACCTGGGAGGACGGCTACCGCAAGCGCTGGCAGCACGACAAGATCGTGCGCTCCACCCACGGCACCAACTGCACCGGCTCGTGCAGCTGGAAGATCTACGTGAAGGGCGGTGTCGTCACCTGGGAGACCCAGCAGACCGACTATCCGCGCACGCGGCCCGACCTGCC
>CAZXJW010000474.1:0-2076 GCA_964641005.1 uncultured Rhodocyclaceae bacterium | reverse complement strand
CTCATCGTCTGGTTCCTGATCGTGGAGCCGCACGGCCTGGCCCGGCTGTGGTCGATCGGCAAGCAGAAGCTGCGCCTGTGGCCATTCCCCCATTGACGTCCCGGATGCTGCTGCTCGCAAGTCCCGATGCGACCACGCCGATTTGCCGGTTCACTCGTTTCGCCCCCACTTTTCACAAGGAGACAGTCATGAAAATCCGTCAACTGGCCCTCGCCGCCGCCATGGTGGCCGCCGCGGCCTCCTCGGTCATCGCGCCGAATGCCTATGCCCAGGCCAAGGAGCAGTTCTTCCCGGTGCTGGTGTACCGCACCGGCGCCTATGCGCCCAACGGCGTGCCCTTCGCCAACGGCTACGTGGACTACCTGAAGTACGTCAACGCCAAGGGCGGCATCAACGGTGTGAAGGTGAGCTGGGAAGAGTGCGAGACCGGCTACGCCACCGACCGCGGCGTGGAGTGCTATGAGCGCCTGAAGGGCAAGAACGGCGGGGCGACGGTGTTCCAGCCGCTGTCCACCGGCATCACCTTCGCGCTGACCGAAAAGGCCCCCGGCGACAAGATCCCGCTGATCACCGCCGGCTATGGCCGCAGCGAATCCACCGACGGCAACGTCTTCAAGTGGAACTTCCCGCTCACCGGCACCTACTGGGACGCGGCCGACATCCTGGTGCAGCACATCGCCAAGAAGGAAGGCGGCTTCGACAAGCTGCGTGGCAAGAAGATCGCGCTGGTCTACCACGACAGCCCGTACGGCAAGGAGCCGATCCCGCTGCTGGAAGAGCGCGCCAAGACGCACGGCTACCAGCTGCAGCTGCTGCCCGTGGCCCACCCCGGCGTGGAGCAGAAGGCCACCTGGCAGCAGATCCGCGGCAGCCGCCCCGACTACGTGTTCCTGTGGGGCTGGGGCGTGATGAACTCCACCGCGCTGAAGGATGCGCAGGCCACCGGCTATCCGCGCGAGAAGATGTACGGCGTGTGGTGGGCCGGCGCCGAGCCGGACGTGAAGGACGTGGGCGACGGTGCCAAGGGCTACAACGCGCTGGCGCTGCAGCACGGCGCCGAGCCGAACGCCAAGATCACCCAGGACATCCTGAAGGAAGTGCATGGCAAGGGCCAGGGCACCGGCCCCAAGGATGAAGTGGGCCAGGTGCTGTACATGCGCGGCCTGAAGGCGGCCATGCTGGCGGTCGAGGGCGTGAAGCGCGCCCAGGAACGCTACGGCAAGGGCAAGGTGATGACGGGCGAGCAGGCGCGCTGGGGCTACGAGAACCTGGCGCTCGACCAGAAGAAGCTGGACGCCCTGGGCTTCGCCGGCGTGATGCGCCCCATCAGCACGAGCTGCGCCGACCACCGCGGTGCCACCTGGGCGCGTATCCACACCTGGGACGGCAAGAAGTGGAACTTCACCTCCGACTGGTACCAGTCCGACGAGGCCATCATCAAGCCGATGATCAAGGCCGCCGCCGACAAGTACGCGGCCGAGAAGAAGCTGACGCGCCGCGACGCGGCGGACTGTCAGTCCTGACGGCACCCTCCCCCAACCCCTCCCGCCAGGCGGGAGGGGGCGCGGCTCTCACGAGCCGCCAATCGAAAGGCTGGTGCCTTTCGATTGGTGAGAGAGTACACATGAGCACACCCAACATCGTTCTCAACGTCAACGGCATCGAGGTCATCTACAACCACGTGATCCTGGTGCTCAAGGGCGTCTCGCTCACCGTGGCCGAAGGGCAGATCGCGGCCATCCTGGGCGGCAACGGCGCGGGCAAGACGACCACGCTGCGTGCCGTCTCCAACCTGCTGCGCGGCGAGCGCGGCGAAGTCACCAAGGGCAGCATCGAGCTGCGCGGCGAGCGCATCGAGAACCTGAGCCCGGCCGACCTGGTGCAGCGCGGCGTGGTGCAGGTGATGGAGGGGCGGCATTGCTTCGCGCACCTGACCATCGAGGAAAACCTGATGACGGGCAGCTACACCCGCAAGGACAAGGCCGAGGTCGCGCGCAACCTGGAGAAGGTCTACAACTACTTCCCGCGGCTGAAGACGCGGCGCACCAGCCAGGCCGCTTACACCAGCGGCGGCGA
>CAZXJW010000473.1:0-2094 GCA_964641005.1 uncultured Rhodocyclaceae bacterium | reverse complement strand
GGCCGCCGGTCTCGGTCTGCCACCAGGTGTCCACGATCGGGCAGCGGCCGCCGCCGATGTTGTTGTGGTACCACATCCAGGCTTCGGGGTTGATGGGCTCGCCCACGGAGCCGAGCAGCCGCAGCGTGCCCAGGTTGTAGTTGCGCGGGTGGGCGGTCGCGGTGGCTTCGGACGCCTTGATGAGCGACCGGATGGCCGTGGGCGCCGTGTAGAAGATGCTGACCTTGTGGTCCTGGATCATCTTCCAGAAGCGGCCGGCGTCGGGGTAGGTGGGCACCCCCTCGAAGACGATCTCGGTGCCGCCGCAGGCGAGCGGGCCGTAGGTGATGTACGTGTGGCCCGTCACCCAGCCCACGTCGGCCGTGCACCAGAAGATGTCGTCGGGCTTCAGGTCGAAGGTCCACTTCATCGTCAGCATGGCGTGGAGCAGGTAGCCCGCGCTGGAGTGCTGCACGCCCTTGGGCTTGCCGGTGGACCCGGAGGTGTACAGGATGAACAGCGGGTGCTCGGCCTCCACCCACTCGGGTTCGCAGGCGTCCGGCTGGTTGTGGGTGACGTCGTCCCACCACGTGTCGCGCGGGGCGTGGAAGTGGATGTCGCTGCCGGTGCGCTTGTGGATGACGACGTGCTTCACGCCGTCGCAGCCGCCCATGGCAAAGGCCTCGTCGATGGCCGGCTTGAGGGGGATCTCCTTGCCGCCGCGCACCTGGCCGTCCGCGGTGATCACGGCCACCGCACCGGCGTCGATGATGCGCTCCTGCAGGCTCTTGGCCGAGAAGCCGCCGAACACGACCGAGTGGGTGGCGCCGATGCGGGCGCAGCCCTGCATGGCCACCACGGCCTCCACGGACATGGGCATGTAGATGATGACCCGGTCACCCTTCCTGATGCCGAGCTTCTTCAGCCCGTTGGCAAACTGGCAGACGCGGTGGTAGAGCTGCTTGTAGCTGACCTTGGTCACCGACCCGTCGTCGGCCTCGAAGATGATGGCCGTCTTGTCGGGCTGGGTGGCCAGGTGGCGGTCCAGGCAGTTGTAGGAGACGTTGAGCTTCCCGTCCTCGAACCACTTGAAGAACGGGGCGTTGGATTCGTCGAGGGTCTTGGTGAAGGGCGTCTGCCACAGCAGGTGTTCGCGGGCCAGCCGGGCCCAGAACCCCGCATAGTCGGCCTCGGCTTCGGCGCAGAGCTTTTGATACTGCTCCATCCCCTGAATGGCCGCGCCGGCCACCATCTCGGGCGGCGGCGGGAAGACGCGGTTCTCTTGCAGCACGGATTCGATCGTGGACATGCGTTGTCTCCGTTTCTCGGAAAGTGTTGAACTGCAGCTGACCTCCCTCAGCGGTCAGGGGCGATTATAGGGACTGGCGCCTGCGCTCACCCCCGCGTGTCTTTTACCTTTTCGCTGCAATGCGGCAATTGATGCGCATCAAACCGGGCCCCGGTGGGCGGCGGGGCCGGGCGATGCGGCGCGGGAGGGGCTGGCGTATACTCCGGCGTCCTGCCGACCCGGCTCATCCGTCCCGCGCTTCAAGCCCATGGCCACCATCCGCCAGAGCGATCTCGTCGAGAGCATCGCCGACGCCCTCCAGTTCATCTCGTACTACCACCCGGTCGATTACATCCGCAATCTGACCCGCGCGTACGAACTGGAGCAGAGCGAGGCCGCGAAGGACGCCATGGCCCAGATCCTGATCAACTCGCGCATGTGCGCCGAGGGGCACCGGCCCATCTGCCAGGACACGGGCATCGTCAACGTGTTCCTCAAGGTGGGCATGAACGTCCGCTGGGACGCCACCGACAGCCTCGAAGACATCGTCAACGAAGGCGTGCGCCGCGCCTACCTGCACCCCGAGAACAAGCTGCGCGCCTCGGTCCTGTCGGACCCCATCGGCGCCCGCAAGAACACCAAGGACAACACCCCGGCCGTACTCCACGTGTCGCTGGTCCCCGGGGACACCGTCGAGGTCGAGGTCGCGGCCAAGGGCGGCGGGTCCGAGAACAAGTCCAAGTTCGTCATGCTCAACCCGTCCGATTCCATCGTCGACTGGGTGCTGAAGACCGTGCCCACCATGGGCGCCGGCTGGTGCCCGCCCG
>CAZXJW010000472.1:0-2096 GCA_964641005.1 uncultured Rhodocyclaceae bacterium | reverse complement strand
TCCAGCCCCCCTGGGGGACGGGCCTATAATCAAGACTTTTCCACGCCCCGCCCCGCCCCCGGCCCTGGACCAGACATGAACATCCGCGACTTCGCCCCCGAGACCCTCAAGGACCTCAACCTCGACCCGCTCTGGCTGCCCTTCACGGCCAACCGCCAGTTCAAGCAGCAGCCCCGGCTGCTGATCTCGGCGAAGGACATGTACTACAAGGACTACGCCGGTCGCGAGATCCTCGACGGCATCGCGGGCCTGTGGGCCGTCAACGCCGGCCACTGCCGCCGTCCCATCGTGGAGGCCATCCAGAAGCAGGCCGAGAACGTGGACTACGTGACCGGTTTCCAGCTCCACCACCCCGGCGCCTTCATGGCCGCCGAGCGCCTGGTGCGCATCACCCCGCAGGGCATGGGCCACGCCTTCTTCGTGAACTCCGGTTCCGAGGCCGTGGACACGGCGCTCAAGATCGCTCTGGCCTACCACCGCGCCCGCGGCGAGGGCACCCGCACCCGCTTCATCGGCCGCGAGCGCGGCTACCACGGCGTGGGCTTCGGCGGCATCTCGGTGGGCGGCATGGTGGCCAACCGGCGCGTGTTCGCCGGCGGCCTGCTGCCCCACGTGGACCACCTGCCCCACACCCACCTGCCGGCCCAGAATGCGTACTCGCGCGGCCAGCCCGAGCACGGCGCGAACCTGGCCGACAACCTCGAGTCGCTCGTCACCCTGCACGGCGCCGAGAACATCGCCGCCGTCATCGTGGAGCCGGTGGCCGGTTCCACCGGCGTGCTGGTGCCGCCCAAGGGCTACCTGCAGCGCCTGCGCGAGATCACCGCGAAGCACGGCATCCTGCTGATCTTCGACGAGGTCATCACCGGCTTCGGCCGCACGGGCAAGGCCTTCGCCGCCCAGACCTTCGGCGTGACGCCGGACATGATCACCTGCGCCAAGGCGCTCACCAACGCCGCCGTGCCCATGGGCGCGGTCATCGTGAAGAACGAGATCTACGACGCCTTCATGACCGGCCCGGCCAACGCCATCGAGTTCTACCACGGCTACACCTACTCCGGTCACCCGCTGGCCGCCGCGGCCGCCGTCGCGACCCTCGACCTGTTCGAGTCCGAGGCGCTGTTCGAGCGCGGCGCCTCGCTGGCGCAGTACTGGGAGGACGCGGCCCACTCCATGAAGGGCCTGCCGCACGTGATCGACGTGCGCAACATCGGCCTGGTGTGCGGCATCGAGCTCCAGCCCATGGAGGGCAAGCCCACGGCGCGCGCCTTCGAGGCCTTCCTGCGCGCCTACGAGAAGGGCGTGCTGATCCGCACCACGGGCGACACCATCGCCCTGTCGCCGCCGCTGATCATCGAGAAGGCGCAGATCGACCGCATCTTCGAGACCATCCGCGAGGTGCTCAAGACGCTGCCCTGAGGCCCTACGCGTTCCGCCCGCGACGGCTCCACGGGAATTCCGTGGAGCCGTTTCTGTTTGTCGATTCCACCATGGCGCCATCATGAAGATCGTCATCGCCCAGATGCAGCACGAGACCAACACCTTCTCCCCGGTGCCCACGCCGTGGGAGTCGTTCGGCCGCGACGGCCCGCTGCTGGGCGCGAAGGCCCTGGAGGGCATGCGCGGCACGCGCACGGCCATGGGCGGCCTGATCGACGTGGCGGAAGCCGCCGGGGCCGAAGTGGTCACGCCGGTGGCGGGCTACGCCCCGCCCAGCGGCCCGGTGGACGGGCGCGCCTGGGACCGCTTCTGCGCGCTCATCTGCGAAGCCGTGGACCAGGGCTGCGACGCCGTGATGCTCGACCTGCACGGCGCGATGGTGGTGGACCAGCGCAGCGACGACGGCGAGGGCGCGCTGCTCGCCAAGCTGCGCGCGGTGGCCCCGAAGGTGCCCGTGGCCGTCTCGCTCGACCTGCACGCCAACGTCACCGAGGCGATGGTGCGCAACTGCGACATCCTCACCGGCTACAAGACCTATCCGCACGTGGACATGTACGAGTCCGGCGAGCTTGCCGGACGCATCCTGATGCGCATGCTGCGCGGCGAGGTGAAGCCGGTGATGGCCTTCGCCCAGCGCCCGCTGCTCGCCCAGACCC
>CAZXJW010000471.1:0-2099 GCA_964641005.1 uncultured Rhodocyclaceae bacterium | reverse complement strand
CGATCCCTACTTCACCATGCTGCGGCAGGGCTGGGGGGGAGGCCTGCGGCGGGTGTTCGGCGAGCTGCCCAATCCCGACTGGCTGTCGTGACGGAGCCGGCGCGTCCATGACCATCCGCGTCGCGCTGAGCCACCGCACGCGCTACCGCTACGACCGGCTGGTGAGCCTCAGCCCGCAGCAGGTTCGGCTGCGGCCCGCCGCCCACACCCGAACGCCCATCGAGAGCTACTCGCTGCGCGTGAGCCCGGCGAAGCACTTCGTCAACTGGCAGCAGGACGCCTACGGCAACTTCATCGCCCGCCTGGTGTTCCCCGAGAAGACCCGCGAGTTCACCGTCACCGTGGACCTGGTGGCCGACATGACGGTCATCAATCCCTTCGACTTCTTCCTCGAGCCGGCCGCCGAGCGCATTCCCTTTGCCTATGGCGACGTCCAGCGCCGCGAGCTCGCGCCCTTCCTCGAGACCGGCGAGGACACGCCGGCGCTGCTCGCCTTCGTGGAGGAACTGCGCGCGTCGCTTCCGGCCGAGGGCCGTCCGACGGTGGATTTCCTGGTGGCGCTCAACAAGGCCGTTTACGACCGCACGCGCTACATCGTGCGCCTCGACCCCGGCGTGCAGACGCCCGAGGAGACGCTCTCGAGGGCGAGCGGCTCTTGCCGCGACTCGGGCTGGCTCCTGGTGCAGGTGCTGCGGCGCCTCGGGCTCGCGGCGCGATTCGTGTCCGGCTACCTGATCCAGCTCGCCCCGGACCAGAAGCCCCTGGACGGCCCGGCCGGTCCGGCGGCCGACTTCACCGACCTGCACGCCTGGGCCGAGGTGTTCCTGCCCGGGGCCGGCTGGGTGGGCCTGGATGCCACCTCGGGCCTGATGGCCGGCGAGGGCCACATCCCGCTCGCCGCCACCGCGGTTCCCGGCAGCGCCGCGCCCATCGAGGGCCTGGTGGATCCCTGCGAGACGCAGTTCGACGTCCACATGGAGGTGGTGCGCATCCACGAGGACCCGCGGGTGACGCGGCCGTTCTCGGAACCGCAGTGGGCCCGCATCGACCGGCTTGGCGAGCAGGTGGACACCCAGTTGCGCGCCTGGGACGTGCGCCTGACCATGGGCGGCGAGCCGACCTTCGTGTTCGCCGACGACATGGAGGGGCGCGAATGGAACTTCGACGCGCTGGGCGACAAGAAGCGCGAGCTCGCCGGCGCGCTGCTCGACCGGCTGCACGGCCGCTTCGCTCCGGGCGGGCTCGCGGTCCACGGCCAGGGCAAGTGGTACCCGGGCGAGCCGCTGCCGCGCTGGGCACTCGGGCTGTTGTGGCGCGCCGATGGCGAGCCGCTCTGGCATCACCCGGCGCTGCTGGCGGCCGATCGCCCGGGCAGCGCGGGCCACGCCGAGGCGCGCCGATTCTCGGAGAAGCTCGCCAGCCTGCTCGGCGTGGGTGCGGGGGCCGTGATCCCCGCCTACGAGGACGTGTGGGATGCCGTGGCGGCGGAGCAGCGCCTGCCCGTGAACGCCGACCCCCTGAAGGCCGCGGCGAGCGACCTGCAGTCGCGCAACCGCCTCGCGCGGCTTGCCGAGGGCGAACTGGGCGATCCCACCGGGTTCGTCCTGCCGCTCGAGGCGGTGCCCCGCGCCGATGGCGCCGCGGCGGTGCCACTGTGGCGCAGCTCCGCCTGGCCGCTGCGCCGGCCTCATCTCTACCTCGTGCCGGGCGATTCGCCGGTGGGATTCCGCCTGCCGCTGGCGTCGCTGCCCGAGCTGCTGCCCGGCGAGGACGAGCCCCTGGTGCATCCCGACCCCTTCGCGCCACGCGCACCGCTCGCGCCGGCGCGCCAGCAGGCCGGCGAGGGCGTGCCCGAGGCGGCCGCGCCGCCGCGCAAGGTGGTCAAGACCGCGCTTTGCGTGGAGGCCCGCGAGGGGCGGGTGTGCGTGTTCCTGCCGCCGCTGCCCACGCTGGAGGATTTCGTCGCGCTGGTGGCGCGCGTGGAGGAGGCGGCATCGGACTGCGAGCAGCCGGTGCGCATCGAGGGCTACCTGCCGCCGCCCGATCCGCGCCTGCGGCGCCTGTATGTCACGCCCGACCCCGGGGTGATCGAGGTGAAT
>CAZXJW010000470.1:0-2102 GCA_964641005.1 uncultured Rhodocyclaceae bacterium | reverse complement strand
CAGGCTCGTGGACACGAGCCACCGCATCGAACGCGACGCCGACCTGGCCATCGTCACCCCGCGCGACGCCGAGGGGGTGGATGTGCTGCGCCACTCCACCGCCCACCTGCTGGCCCATGCGGTCAAGCAGCTGTTCCCCGATGCCCAGGTCACCATCGGTCCGGTGATCGAGAACGGCTTCTACTATGACTTCTCCTACAAGCGGCCCTTCACCCCGGAGGACCTTGCCGCCATCGAGGCGCGCATGGCCGAGCTGGTGCAGCAGGACATACCGGTGCGGCGCGAGGAGTGGGCACGTGACGACGCGGTGAAGTTCTTCCGCGACCAGGGCGAGCATTACAAGGCGGAGATCATCTCCGCCATCCCCGCCGGCGAGACGATCTCCCTGTATCGCCAGGGCGACTTCATCGACCTGTGCCGCGGGCCGCACGTGCCGGCCACGGGGCGGCTGAAGGTCTTCAAGCTCATGAAGGTGGCCGGCGCGTACTGGCGCGGTGACTCGCGCAACGAGATGCTCCAGCGCATCTACGGCACGGCCTGGGGTGATCGCAAGGAGCAGGATGCCTACCTGCACATGCTCGAGGAGGCCGAGAAGCGCGACCATCGCCGCCTCGGCCGCCAGCTCGACCTGTTCCACGTGCAGGACGAGGCGCCCGGCATGGTGTTCTGGCACCCCCACGGCTGGACGCTGTGGCAGCAGATCGAGCAGTACATGCGACGCGTGCTCTCGGCGGCCGGCTACCAGGAGGTCCGCACCCCCATGGTCATGGACCGCGTGCTGTGGGAGAAGTCCGGCCACTGGGAGAACTACCGCGAGCACATGTTCACCACGGCCTCGGAGAACCGCGACTACGCCGTCAAGCCCATGAACTGTCCGGGGCACGTGCAGATCTTCAACCAGGGCCTGCGCAGCTACCGCGACCTGCCGCTGCGGCTGGCGGAATTCGGCTCCTGCCACCGCAACGAGCCCTCCGGCGCGCTGCACGGGATCATGCGGGTGCGCGCCTTCACCCAGGACGACGCCCACATCTTCTGCCGCGAGGACCAGGTCCAGCAGGAGGCGGCCGACTTCATCGAGTTGCTGCAGCGGGTGTACGCGGATTTCGGTTTCGACGAGATCCTGATCAAGCTCTCCACCCGGCCCGCCAAGCGAATCGGCGAGGACGCCATATGGGACCGGGCCGAGTCCGCGCTCCAGGCGGCGCTGGACGGCAAGGGGCTGGCCTGGGAGATCAATCCCGGTGAAGGGGCCTTCTACGGCCCGAAGATCGAGTTCTCGCTCAAGGACTCCATCGGTCGGGTCTGGCAGTGCGGCACCCTGCAGCTCGACTTCGCGCTGCCGGGACGCCTGGGCGCCGAGTTCATCGACGAGGACAACATGCGCAAGGTGCCGGTCATGCTGCACCGGGCGATCCTGGGATCCCTCGAGCGCTTCATCGGCATCCTGATCGAGAACTACGCCGGGGCCATGCCGCTGTGGCTGTCGCCCGTCCAGGTGATGGTGATGAACATCTCGGCTGCCCAGTCGGCCTACGCCTCGGAAGTTGCCGCCGCGCTTGGCGCGGCCGGCTTCCGCGCCCGTGCCGACTTGAGGAACGAGAAAATAACCTATAAGATTCGGGAACATAGTCTTCAGAAGCTGCCTTTCCAGGTCATCGTGGGTGACAAGGAAGTGGCTTCGAACCAGGTGGCCGTGCGCGCGCGCGGGGGGCAGGACCTCGGGGCAATGAGCCTTGAGAGTTTCCTGGCCCTGCTCCGGAAGGAGCTTCCGCAGGCGGCGAGCGCGGCCTGATTTTTTTGACGAATCAAGGAGGTAAGCCCTATCGCCCAGGAACGTGAGCTGCGGATCAACGGTGAGATTTCTGCACCCGAGGTCCGGCTGGTCGGCGCAAAAGGAGAGCCGATCGGGGTGGTGAGTCTCGGGGAGGCCAACAGGCTCGCCGAGGAGGCCGAGCTGGACCTGGTGGAGATCGCACCCACCGCCCAGCCCCCTGTCGTGCGCATCATGGACTTCGGCAAGTTCAAGTACTCCGAAGCCAAGCGCAAGCACGAGGCCAAGCTCAAGCAGAAGCAGATCCAGGTCAAGGAGATCAAGTTCCGCC
>CAZXJW010000469.1:0-2117 GCA_964641005.1 uncultured Rhodocyclaceae bacterium | reverse complement strand
GCATCGTGCTCGGCAAGGGCGGCGGGGCGCTGGCGAAGATGCTGCCGCCCTTCAAGCTGGGGATCGCCGGACCGCTGGGCACCGGCGCGCAGTGGATGTCGTGGATCCACGTGCACGACTGGGTGGCCATGATGCAGTGGCTGCTGCAGGAGCCGCGCGTGCGCGGCGCCGTCAACCTCACCGCGCCGGAGCCCGCCACGAACCGCGACCTCAGCCGTGCGCTCGGCCGCGCGCTGCACCGCCCCGCGGTGGTGCCGGTGCCCGCCTTCGCGCTGCGCGTGCTCTACGGCGAGCTGGCCGACACGCTCCTCACGGGCCAGCGCGTGCTGCCATCCGTGGCGCAGTCGCTCAACTTCGGCTTCCGCTTCCCGGCGCTCGACGCCGCGCTGTCCGACCTCGTGTGATCCGGCCGCGGCGCTGCGGCCCTGACGAAAGAGACCACTCCATGACGCTGTCCGTTCCCCGCGCCCTCGCCCTTGCCTGTTGTTGGGGCCTGCTGATCGCCGCTCCCGCCGCCGCCCAGCACGACATGCCGGCCGCCGGCGCGGCCCCTGCGGCCGCCGCCAAGCCCGGCGCCCTGCCCGACTACGTCGCCAAGCCGATTCCGCTCTACAAGGTCGGCCTCGGCCCCTACACCCGCAAGATCACCACGACGAACCCCGAGGCCCAGGCGTTCTTCGACCAGGGCATGCAGATGATGTTCGCCTTCGCACGGCTCGATGCCATCCGCTCGTTCCGCGAAGCGTGGACGCGCGACCCGCTCTGCGCCATCTGCTACTGGGGCGAGGGCTGGGCGTGGGGCTCGTACCTGAACGGCCCGATGCAGGCGGACCAGGCGCCGTTCGCCTACACCGCGATGCAGAAGGCGGTGGCGCTGAAGGACAAGGGCTCGCCGGTGGAGCGTGCGCTGATCGAGGCGCTGTCGGTCCGCTACGTGCAGAACTTCGATCCCGAGAAGCGGCGCGACCAGGACCAGGCCTACGCCGACGCGATGGCCAAGGTGGCGGAGCGCTTCCCCGACGACCTCGACGTGCTCACGCTCTACGGCGACGCCCTCTTCCTGCTCGAGCCGCGGCGCGGCACGCGCGACGTCAACGCGCCGAACATCCAGCGCCTGCACAAGGTGTTCGAGACCGTCCTGGCCAAGGACATCAAGCACCCCGGCGCCTGCCACCTGTACGTGCACGCCACCGAGTCGACCGTGCAGCCGGAGAAGGCGGCGGCCTGCGCGGAGTTCCTCGGGAACTCGATTCCCGGCGCCAGCCACATCAACCACATGCCGTCACACACCTGGAACGAGATCGGCCGGTGGGGCGACGGTGTCCGCGCCAACCTGCAGGCGTGGCACTCGGACATGAAGGCCGAGATCGGCGAGGGCTTCGCCATCTACCCCGACCACAACCTGCACATGCTGCTGTTCGCGGCGTCGATGGACGGCCAGGGCGCCATCGCCATGCGCGCCGGCAAGGACTACGCGAAGCGCACCGGCGACACCATGTACGAAGTGCTCACGCTGGTCCGCTTCGGGCGGTTCGACGAGATCCCGGCCGTGACGAAGCGTCCCGAGCGCGCCATCCCGGCGGCGATGTGGGACTTCGCGCAGGGCTACGCGAAGCTGCGTGCCGGGGAGGCCGACTTCGCGAAGGTGTACCTCGAGCGCGTGCAGAAGACCGCGGAGGCCAGCACCGAGCAGTTCCGCAACCACCCGGCGCGGCTCCTCGCGGGCACGGTGGCCGGCATCCTCGACGGCGAGATCCACCGCGCCGCTGGCGACCTGGACAAGGCGATCACGTCGTTCGAGCGCGCCGTGTCGCTCTACAACGAGATCGAGTACGACGAGCCGGAGCCGCTGCCCTTCCCCGCCCACCACTGGCTGGGCGCCGCGCTCCTCGACGCGAAGCGCTACGAGGACGCCGAGCGCGTGTACCGCGAGAACCTGAAGCAGCACCCGCACAACGGCTGGTCGCTGCTCGGCCTCCAGCAGGCGCTCAAGGCCCAGGGCAAGTCCACCGCGGAGGTGGACGCCGACCTCGAGAAAAGCTGGGCGCGCGCGGACACCTGGATCCGCGCGTCGCGTTTCTGAGCGGCTACTTCGCCGCGGGCGGCGCCGGCGGCCG
>CAZXJW010000468.1:0-2119 GCA_964641005.1 uncultured Rhodocyclaceae bacterium | reverse complement strand
GGGCCGCTGCTCGCCAACGTGCCCACCTTCCAGCTGCGCAACCGCGACGAGCTCGAGCACACCCTCGCGCACCTTGGCGAGCTGGTGGTCAAGGAGGTGCACGGCTCCGGTGGCTACGGCATGCTGATCGGCCCGACCTCCACCGAGCGCGAGCGCGAGGCCTACCGGCTGCGCATCCTGGACGCGCCCGAGAACTTCATCGCCCAGCCCACCCTGTCGCTGTCCACCTGCCCGATCTTCGTGGAGCAGGGCGTGGCACCGCGCCACATCGACCTGCGGCCCTTCGTGCTGTCGGGCAAGGAGGTGGTGATGTGCCCCGGCGGGCTCACCCGGGTGGCGCTGCGCGAGGGCTCGCTGGTGGTCAACTCCTCCCAGGGGGGCGGCACCAAGGACACCTGGGTGCTGAACACGTGAGCGCGACCGCCGGAGCCCGGCCATGCTGAGCCGCACCGCCTCCAACCTCTACTGGATGGCGCGCTACGTGGAGCGCATGGAGAACGCCGCGCGCATCCTCGACGTCACCTACCGGATGTCGCTGGTGCCCAAGGACACGCGCCTCGCCGACCAGGAGTGGTACGCACCGCTCAACATCACCGGCACCCTCTATCCCTTCAGCGGCCGCTACAGCCAGGTCGATCCCGCGGGCGTGCTGCGCTTCATGACGCTCGATGCGGACAACCCCTCGAGCATCGTCTCCTGCGCCCGCGCCGCGCGCGAGAACGCCCGGGCGGTGCGCGGCAGCATCACCTCGGAGATGTGGGAGGTGATCAACGCCACCTGGCTCGAGCTGCAGAAGGTCACCGGCGGGGAACTCGGCTCCGACCGGCTGCTGGCGCTGTTCGACTGGGTGAAGGAGCGCTCCCACCTGTTCCGCGGCGTCACCGTGGGCACGGCGCTGCGCGACGAGGCCTTCCACTTCAACCGCCTGGGCACCTTCATCGAGCGCGCCGACAACACCGCGCGCATCCTGGACGTGAAGTACCACGTGCTGCTGCCCAGCATCCAGGACGTGGGCGGGGCGGTGGATTACTACCAGTGGGCGGCGGTGCTGCGCTCGGTGTCGGCGTTCGAGTCCTACCGCAAGGTCTACCGCGACGTGATCTCGCCGCTCAAGGTGGCCGAGCTGCTGGTGCTGCGCGACGACCTGCCGCGCAGCCTGCACCTGTGCATGGGCGAGGCCTACGACATCCTGCGGCACATCTCCGGCGGCGAGCCCAACGAGGCGGTGCGCCTCGCGGGCGAGATGCACGCCGGCCTGCACTTCGGGCGCATGGACGAGATCTTCGCCGGCGGCCTGCACGAGTACCTCACGGGCTTCCTGTCCCGCATCCAGCGCCTCGGCGACGAGGTGCATCGCGCGTTCTTCGCCCGCGGCGCGTCGGCCGCTTCCGCGTGAGCACGGTGTTTGGCGCGGACGCAGGCCCTTGGCTATAGTCCCCTCACATCCGTAACCACATCCGGGGAATCCAGTGACCTACTGCGTGGCCATCATGCTCGACTCGGGCATGCTGTTCGCGTCCGACTCGCGCACCAACGCGGGCGTGGACCACATCGCCATCTTCAGCAAGATGAAGGTGTACGAGAAGAAAGACGACCGGGTGATGGTGGTGCTCAGCTCGGGCAACCTGGCCATCACCCAGGGCGTCACGAACATCCTCGACCGGCACGCCCAGGCCGATCCGCAGCACGACACGATCTGGACCGCGCGCAGCATGTACGACGTGGCCACCATGGTGGGTGACGCGCTGCGCGAGATGCAGCGCCGCGACGGGCCATACCTCGCCCAGGGCAACATCGACTACAGCGCCTCGCTGATCCTCGGCGGCCAGATCGCGGGCGAGCAGCCGCGGCTGTTACACGTCTATTCGCAGGGCAACTTCATCGAGGCCACCGTGGACACCCGCTACTTCCAGATCGGCGAGAGCAAGTACGGCAAGCCGGTGCTCGACCGGGTGGTGAGCGGCGCCACGCCCGTGGCGGAGGCCGCCAAGTGCGTGCTGATCTCCTTCGACTCCACGATCAAGTCGAACATCTCCGTGGGGCTGCCCATCGAGCTGCTCTGGTACCCGCGTGACTCGCTGCGGGTGGGCATGCACAAGCGCATCACCGAGGGCGATCC
>CAZXJW010000467.1:0-2129 GCA_964641005.1 uncultured Rhodocyclaceae bacterium | reverse complement strand
CTCGTTGGTCTCGAAGAAGTGGTAGTGCGAGCCCACCTGCACCGGGCGGTCGCCGGTGTTGGTGACGGCGAGCTTCACCACCGGGCGGCCGGCGTTGAGTTCGATGTCGCCGGGGGCGGTACGGATCTCTCCGGGGATCATGGTCATCGGATCGGGTCGTGCACGGTGACGAGCTTGGTGCCGTCGGGGAAGGTGGCCTCCACCTGGATCTCGGGAATCATCTCGGGCACGCCCTCCATCACGTCGTCGCGTCCCAGCAGCGTGGCGCCGAAGCCCATCAGCTCGGCCACGGGCCGGCCGTCGCGGGCGCCTTCCATGACGGCGGCGGTGATGTAGGCAACCGCCTCGGGGTAGTTGAGCTTCAGGCCGCGTGCCTTGCGCCGCTCGGCCAGCAGGGCGGCGGTGAAGATGAGCAGCTTGTCCTTCTCGCGGGGGGTGAGTTCCATCGGTGGCCGGGTTTCCTGGGATCACACGGCCAGCAGGCCGCGCACGTTCTCGCGCTCCATCTCCTCGCCCGGGCCGCTCTTCACCACCACGCCGCGGTTGAGCACCACGTAGTGGTCGGCCAGGGACTGGGCGAAATCATAGTACTGCTCCACCAGCAGGATGGCCATGTCCCCGCGCCCCGCCAGCGCGCGGATGGCACGCTCGATGTCCTTGATGATGGAGGGCTGGATGCCTTCGGTGGGCTCGTCGAGGATCAGCACCCGCGGCTTCATGGCGAGCGCCCGGCCGATGGCGAGCTGCTGCTGCTGGCCTCCGGAGAGGTCGCCGCCACGCCGGTTGCGCATCTGGCGCAGCACCGGGAACATCTCGTAGATCTCGCCGGGCACGTCGCGGGCGGCGCCGGACTTCTTCGAGGCGAGCCCCATCTGCAGGTTCTCCTCCACCGTCAGCCGCGGGAAGATCTCGCGCCCCTGGGGCACGAAGCCCAGGCCCCGGGCGGCGCGCTCCTCGGGGCGCAGGGCCGTGATGTCCTGGCCGTCGAGGGTGATGCGGCCGGCGCGGACCTTCTCCACGCCCATAATGCACCTGAGCAGCGTGGTCTTGCCCACGCCGTTGCGGCCCAGCAGCGTGGTGACGGCGCCCACGGGCGCCTGGATGTCCACGGCGCGCAGCGTGTGGCTGGAGCCGTAGTAGTGGTCGAGGGCGGAGACGGCGAGCATGGCGTGGCGATTCCTATCGGCCGAGGTAGACCTCGATGACCCGCTCGTCGGCCTTGACGGCGTCGAGCGCGCCCTCGGCCAGCACCGAGCCCTCGTGCAGCACCGTCACCACGTTGGCGATGGAGGCGATGAAGTCCATGTCGTGCTCCACCACGATGAGGGTGTGGCTGCCGGCCAGGGTCTTGAACAGCTCCGCGGTGCGGGCGGTCTCGTGGTCGGTCATGCCCGCGGCGGGCTCGTCCAGCAGCAGCAGCCGCGGCTCCTGCATGAGCAGCATGCCGATCTCCAGCCACTGCTTCTGGCCGTGGGAGAGCGTGCCCGCCAGCCGGCCCGCCTCGGGCCCGAGACGGATGAGGTCGAGGATCTCGCCGATGCGCGCCAGGTCGGCGGCCGAGAGCCGGGCGCGGAGGCTGGCGCGCACCCGCTTGTCGGTCTTCATGGCCAGCTCCAGGTTCTCCACCACCGTGTGATTCTCGAACACCGTGGGCTTCTGGAACTTGCGGCCGATGCCCGCGTGGGCGATCTCGGGCTCGGTGAGGCGCGTGAGGTCGATGGTCTGGCCGAAGAAGGCCGTGCCCGAATCAGGCCGCGTCTTGCCGGTGATCACGTCCATCATGGTGGTCTTGCCGGCGCCGTTGGGGCCGATGATGCAGCGCAGCTCGCCCGCCTCCACGGTGAGCGTGAGCTTGTTCAGCGCCCGGAACCCGTCGAAGCTGACCGTGATGTCGTCGAGGTAGAGGATGGGGCCGTGGCTGATGTCCACGCCCTCCGGCATCATGTGCCCGAGGCCGGTGGTGGCGCCGCCCTTGAAGTCCTCGTCCACCGCGTTCATGCCGGCACCTTGCCGGGTGCGGCGCCGGCGGCAGGCGCCTTGCGCCGCGCCAGGAACCAGCCCACCACGCCACGCGGCAGGAACAGCGTCACGGCGATGAACAGCGCCCCGAGGAAGAACAGCCAGATCTC
>CAZXJW010000466.1:0-2138 GCA_964641005.1 uncultured Rhodocyclaceae bacterium | reverse complement strand
ATCACGAAGAGCGACCTGTTCGTGATCAACAAGACCGACCTCGCGCCCCATGTCGGCGCCGACCTCGCGGTGATGGAGGCCGACACCCAGCGCATGCGGCCGAACAAGCCCTACGTGATGAGCAACCTGCGCACGCGGGCGGGGCTGGACGCGGTGGTGCGCTTCATCGAGCACAAGGGCCTGCTGGTGGCCTGAGCGCCGGCTTGCGCCGGATCAAGCCGCCCAGGGCGGGCGTCGGGCACGATGTATATATCAGTCATCACGGATATACGCCATGCCCGCCGACGCCAGCTACCACGACACCACCCGCCGCATCTCGGCCGGCCTGGCCGGCCTGCGCAAGGACGTCCCGGACACGCTGAAGGCCTTCGGCGACCTCGGCGCCGCGGCGCTCAAGCCCGGCGTGCTCGACGCGAAGACCAAGGAGCTGATCGCCCTGGCCCTGGGCGTCGCTGCGCACTGCGACCCCTGCATCGCCTACCACGCGAAGGCGCTGGTGCGGCTCGGCGCGACGCGCCAGGAAGTGGCCGAGACGCTGGCGGTGAACGTCTACATGGGCGGCGGGCCGTCGGCGATGTACACCGCCCACGCGATCGAGGCCTTCGAGGAGTTCGCCCGGCTCGCCGCGCCCGTGCCGGCCTGACGGGGCCCGAGGTCCTATAGTCCGTCGCCCCGCCTGCATGGCGGCCTGCGCGGACCCGATGGCCCTCAAATCGACGATCTTCAAGGCGAACGTCCAGCTCGCCGACATCGACCACGGCGTCTACGCCGACCATGCGCTGACGCTCGCGCGCCACCCGAGCGAGACCGACGAGCGCATGATGGTGCGGCTGGCCGCGCTGGCGCTGCAGGCGCACCAGCTGCAGACGCTGCTGCGCGGCGACGGCACGCTGGCCTTCGGCGCCGGCCTGTCCGACCCGGACGACCCGGATGTCTCGCTGACCGACTTCACCGGCCGCAGGCGGATCTGGATCGAGGTCGGCCAGCCCGAGGACCGGCCGCTCGCGAAGGCCTGTGCGCAGGCCGACGCGGTGTTCGTCTACCCCTACGGCCACGCCGCCGAGGTGTGGTGGCGCGGCATCGAGAACAAGCTGAGCCGGCTGGACCGGCTGCAGGTCTGGCGCCTGCCCACCGAGGTGGCACCGGCCCTGGCCGCCATGGCCGAACGCAGCATGCAGCTGCAGGCCACGGTGCAGGAGGGTGGCCTCACCCTCAGCAGCACGCTGGGCAGCGTGCAGGTCGACGCCATCCGCTGGAAATGATCCCGGGGCTCAGCGCCCCGACCACATCCTCACGAAGGCCCCGTCGGGGTCGTGCTCGCGCGCCTGCTTCTCGGGGTTGAAGCGGCGCCCGCCGCGCGGGTCGGTGCCGCGCCCGCTGATGTAGAGCCAGTTGCCGTGGTTGCTGTGCACATCGTGGTCCACCAGCAGGTGCTCGAACCAGGCAGCACCGGCGCGCCAGTCGCCGCCCAGATCGTGGATCAGGTAGCTGGCCACCAGCTGACGCAGGCGGTTGCTCATGAAGCCGGTGGCGGCGAGTTCGCGCATGGCGGCGTCCACCAGCGGCACGCCGGTGCGCCCGGTCTGCCAGCGCGCAAAGCCCTGCGGGTTGTGGCCGGGTGAGGGCTGATCGGTCAGGCCCCGGCCCCGGTAGAGCTTGCGACCGAAGCGGTGGTGCAGCAGCCGGAAATGCTCGCGCCACAGCAGCTCGAAGACGATCCAGCGGCTGCCGTCACTGGCTCCTTCGCGCGCCTCGTGGGCCAGCAGCTCGGCATGGATCTGGCGCGGGGAGATCGCCCCCGTGGCCAGCCAGGGCGAGAACTTGGTGGAGAAGCCGGTGCCCGAGAGGCGATTGCGGGTGGCCTTGTACTGGCGCGGCAGCGGGCCGGCAAAGTAGCGCTGCACATGGGCCAGCGCGTCGCGGGCTGCGCCGGTCCAGCCGGCACGGGCATAGGGGAAGGAACTGCGCGGGTCGTCGCCACCCTCTGAAGCCACCGCAGGCAGCACCGGCTCCGGCAGGCCGGCGGCATCGGGCAGGGGCGGCAGGCTGCGCGGGGCGGCCATGGGCGGGTGCACCGGCGTGCGTGCACCTTCCACCGCGGGGCGGAATGGGGTGAACACGGTGGGCACCGCAGCGGG
>CAZXJW010000465.1:0-2141 GCA_964641005.1 uncultured Rhodocyclaceae bacterium | reverse complement strand
CCCCAGCACGAGTACGCGGGCACGGTGCGCGCGATCGCCGAGCTCGTGCGCGGCGCGGAGGCGGCGCTGGGACGGCAGGGCACGGTGGGCGTCGGCATGCCCGGCACCATCTCGCACGCCAGCGGTCTGGTGAAGAACGCCAACTCCACGTGGCTGATCGGCCGGCCGCTCCAGCACGATCTCGCCCGCGCACTCGCGCGCGAGGTGCGGGTGGCGAACGACGCGAACTGCTTCGCGCTGTCCGAGGCGGTGGACGGCGCAGGCGCCGGCGCCGCCGTGGTGTTCGGGGTCATCATGGGCACCGGCACCGGAGGCGGGCTCGTGGTCCACGGCCGCGTGCTCGAGGGCGCCAACGGCATCGCCGGCGAGTGGGGCCACAACCCGCTGCCCTGGCCCGCGCCGGAGGAGCTGCCCGGCCCGGCCTGCTACTGCGGCCGGCGCGGCTGCATCGAGACCTTCCTCTCCGGCCCGGGCATGGCCTCGGATCATCGCGCCGTCACGGGCGAGGCGCTCGACGCGGAGACCATCGCCGCGCGCGCCGCGACCGGTGACGCCGACTGCGCCGCGACCCTCGATCGCCACGCCGACCGGATGGCACGCGCGCTGGCGCACGTGATCAACATCCTCGACCCCGACGTGATCGTGCTGGGCGGGGGCGTGTCGCGGGTGGCTTCGGTCTACGATGCCGTGCCGGCCCGCTGGGGCCGCCATGTGTTCTCCGACCGCGTGGCCACGCGGCTCGTGCCCGCCGTCCACGGCGACGCGAGCGGCGTGCGCGGCGCGGCCTGGCTCTGGGACTGACGACCATGCCGCGTCTTCCCGCCCACCCGCACTGACCGACAACGATGCCGCGCTTCGCCGCCAACCTGCACTACCTGTTCGCCGAGCACCCTTTCCTGGAACGCTTCGAGGCCGCCGCGCGCGCCGGCTTTCGCGGCGTGGAGTTCCAGGTGCCCTACGATCATCCGCCGGCGGAGCTCGCGGCGCGACTGCGGGGCAATGGACTGTCGATGGTGCTGTTCGACGCGCCCATGGGCGACTGGAAGGCAGGCGACCGCGGCCTGGCCTGCATCCCCGGGCGCGAGGCGGAGTTCCGCGCGAGCCTGGAGCGCGTGCCGCCCTACGCCGAGGCGCTCGGCTGCGACCTGGTGCACGTGATGGCGGGGACGGTTCCGCGCGATGCCGACCCGCAGGCGTGCGAGCGCACGTACATCGAGAACCTCCGCCACGCGGCGCGTTTCCTCGCAGGCCATGGCGTGCGCGTGGTGATCGAGCCCATCAACGCGCTCATGGGCGACGTGGAGAAGGGGCCGAGCTACACCACCGAGGGCATGCGCGGCTACTACCTCAACCACACGGCCCACGCGCGCCGGGTGATCGAACAGGTGGCCCACCCCAACCTGTTCCTGCACCTGGACTGCTACCACATGCAGCTGCTGGAAGGACACCTCGACCGCACGCTGCGCGAGAGCATCGCGCTGCTGCGCCACGTGCAGGTCGCGGGCGTGCCCGGGCGCCACGAGCCGGACGTGGGCGAGATCCACTATCCGTGGCTGTTCGACCTGCTGGACGCGCTCGGCTACGAGGGCTGGGTGGGCTGCGAGTACCGGCCGCGCGCCGGAACGCTGGCGGGCCTGGGCTGGGCGCGGCGCTACGGCATCGGCACGGCGTCCTGACCTCCCTGGCTCAGGGCAGCCCTGCCAGGGTGCGCATCACGGCTGCACGCCCGCGGCCAGGTAGCATGCCTCCATCAGTTCCAGCGTCTGCAGGTTGTCGAGCCGGTCGGTGGCGAACGGGCGGCCGGTGCGCAGGCCCTCGACGAACTCGCCCACGGCGGCACTGAAGCAGGCCTGGTAGTTCTTCTGCAGGTCGAACGCCTGGAGCGTGTCGGGCCGGCCCTCGAGCCAGAGGCGGTCGCGGTCGAACACCAGCGTGCCGGTGGTGCCGGTGATCTCGAGGCGGTCGGCGGGCAACGGGCCGTATCCGGGCGCGGCGATGTGGCCGTCGAGCAGCACACCCAGCCCGTCGCGGCCGCGCAGCACGGCCAGCGCCACGTCCTCGCCGGCGAGTTCGCGATTCACCCTGCCCAGCGAACAGTGCTCCACCGCGAGAGGACCCAGCAGCACGCGCAGGGCGTCGAG
>CAZXJW010000464.1:0-2146 GCA_964641005.1 uncultured Rhodocyclaceae bacterium | reverse complement strand
AATCGCGGCTCCTCACCCCGGTGCACGAGACACCTCACCCCAGCGAACCCAGGAGCCCGCCATGAACCTCGTCGACGACCCCGCCCTCCTCACCCTGACGCTTTCCGAGATGTTCGAACGCGCCGTGCCGGACCCGGTACCTGCTGCCTACCGGCCCGGACGTATCGGTGACGTCGTGGACGTGGATGCCGAGACGATCCTATGGGCGCCGATGCCGGCTTGAAATCCGAGCGGACGGCGGCAGCTTGAACAGGGAAGGCAGCGTCGCCCTTCCCGGCCGGGGCGGTTGCGGTTACATTCCGTAACCGATTTCGAGGCCCTCCGCCGGCAGCGGAAGACCCTGCCACCGTCCCTCTTTGCTCATGCCAGGAAAGCTCTTCATCGTCAGCGCGCCATCAGGCGCGGGGAAGACCAGCCTCGTGCGCGCGCTGCTCCATGCCGACGCCACGGTGAAGCTGTCCGTCTCCTACACCACCCGCGCGGCGCGCAACGGCGAGAGCCACGGCAAGCATTACCACTTCATCACGGCCGAGGCCTTCGCGGACATGGTGGCCAACAGGGAATTCCTCGAGCACGCCGAGGTGCACGGCAACCGCTACGGGACCGGGCGGGGTTGGGTGGAAGCCCGGATGAACGAAGGCTCGGACATCCTCCTCGAGATCGACTGGCAGGGGGCGCAGCAGGTGAAGCGGCTGATGCCCGAGGCGGTCGGCATCTTCATCCTGCCGCCTTCCATCGATGCGCTTTCACAGCGGCTGGCCCAGCGCGCGACCGACACGCCGGAGGTCATCGAACGGCGCGTGGCCGCGGCGAAGGCCGAGATCGCGCATGTCTCGGAGTTCGATTACGTTATACTGAACAAGGACTTCGAAGAAGCTGCCGCCGATCTCATCGCGGTGGTCCGCGCCGAACGTCTGCGGCTTGCTTCCCAGCTCGACCGCCACCGGGAACTCATCAACCGCATGAAGTGAGACGCACAACATGGCACGCATCACTGTCGACGACGCTCTGCACCGCATCACCAACCGATTCGAACTGACGCTCGCCGCCACCTTCCGCGCGCGGGAAATCGCCAACGGCGCCACGCCGCTGGTGGAAGGCAACAAGGACAAGCCCACGGTCATCGCCCTGCGCGAGATCGCCGGCGGTCACGTGGGTGCCGAGATCCTTCAGAGGACCAAGCCGTCCTGAAGCCTGCGCGGCGCCGGCGGCTGACCGGCGCCCGCCGACGGCGAGGCACGTTCCATGGGTGACATGTCGGAAGCGGATGCCCTGTTGCGCCAGGCCGCCGGTTACCTGAAGCCGGAGGACGTCACACAACTCGAATCCGCCTTCCACTTCAGCGCCCAGGCCCACGAGGGCCAGTTCCGCAAGTCGGGCGAACCGTACGTCTCGCACCCGGTCGCCGTCGCCCAGATCCTCACGCAGTGGCACCTGGACTCCCAGGCGCTCACTGCCGCGCTCCTCCACGACGTGATGGAGGACACCCAGGTCACCAAGGCCGAGATCGCCGAGAAGTTCGGCAAGATGGTCGCCGAACTGGTGGACGGCGTCTCGAAGCTCGACCGCATCGAATTCGAGAGCCAGGAACACGAGCAGGCGGAGAACTTCCGCAAGATGCTGCTCGCCATGACGCGTGACGTGCGCGTCATCCTGATCAAGCTCGCGGACCGGCTGCACAACATGCGCACGCTGGACGTGATGCTGCCCAAGAAGCGCGCACGCATCGCCCGCGAGACCCTGGACATCTACGCGCCCATCGCCAACCGGCTGGGCCTGAACGGGTTGTTCCAGGAACTGGAGGAGCTGTCCTTCCGGCACCTGTTCCCCACCCGGTACCGCGTGCTGCAGAAGGCCGTGAACTCCGCGCGCGGCAACCGCCGGGAGGTGGTGAATCGCATCCTCGAGGCCATCCGCACGCGACTGGAGGAATCCGGCATCCACGCCGCGGTGAGCGGCCGCGAGAAGAACCTCTACAGCATCTATCGCAAGATGCAGGAGAAGCACCTCACCTTCTCGCAGGTGTCCGACATCTTCGGCTTCCGCGTGATCGTGAAGGACGTGCCCTCCTGCTACTGGACGATGGGAGCCCTGCACGGCCTGTACAAGCCGATCCCGGGCAAGTTCAAGGACTACATCGCGATCC
>CAZXJW010000463.1:0-2164 GCA_964641005.1 uncultured Rhodocyclaceae bacterium | reverse complement strand
CCAGGCCCAGGTGCTGGCGGGCATGGCCAGCTGGCAGGCCGACATGCGCACCCGGCGTTTCCTCACCCTCTCGGGCTCGCACGTGGTGCTGGACCTGCCGGCCGCCGAACTGGCCGCCGAGGAGCTGCGCGCCATCACCCACCCGGACGATCTGCCCATGGTCGACCGCACCTGGGCGGCGGCGGTCAAGGGCCTGCTGCCCTACAACATCGAATACCGGCTGCGCATCCGCGACGAATACCGCTGGTTCTCGGTGCGCGCCGAGTTCGAGCGCGACGCCTCGGGCCGCGCCCTGCGGGCGCTCGGGGTCACGCTGGACATCACCGGCCGCAAGCAGGCCGAGCTGGAGATCCGCCAGCTCAATGCCACGCTGGAGGAGCGCATCCGGGAACGCACCCAGGCCCTGCAGGCGGCCTACGACGAGCTGGAGAGCTACTCCTACGCCGTGGCCCACGACCTGCGCTCGCCGCTGCGCATCATCAACGGATTCGCCTCGGCGGTGGTGGAGGACGAGGGCGGCCTGTCGCCCTCGGGCCGGCAGCACCTGGACCGCATCATGCTGGCCAGCAAGAAGATGGGCGAGCTGATCGACGGGCTGCTCAAGCTGTCCCAGGTGTCACGGGGCGAACTGGTGCGCCAGCCGGTCAACCTCAGCGACATGGCCCAGCGGCTGCTGTGCGAGCTCTCGGCCACCGAGCCGGGCCGTCAGGTGCACTGGGAGGTGGAGCCCGGCCTGCAGGCCCTGGCCGATCCACCGCTGGTGGAGGCGGTGCTGCAGAACCTGCTGCACAACGCCTGGAAGTACTCCGCCCGCACGCCGCAGGCCCGCATCCGTGTGACCCTGGACAGCCTGGACGGGGTGCGTGCCTTCTGCGTGGCCGACAACGGGGCGGGCTTCGACATGGGCCGCGCCGCCAAGCTGTTCCAGCCGTTCCAGCGCCTGCATGGCCCCCATGAGTTTGTCGGTCTGGGCATCGGCCTGGCCACGGTGCGGCGCATCGTGGTGCGCCACGGCGGTCTGCTCAAGGCCGATTCGGCCCCGGGTCAGGGCGCCAAGTTCTGGTTCACGCTGCAGCCGCCGCTGGAACGCTGACCGACAGGGCACCCGGCCTCAGGGCGTCCAGTCGATCCAGCCGCCCCAGGCGGTCAGCAGGATCAGCGCCCCGAACACGATGCGGTACCAGGCAAACGGCACGAAGTCGTGCGTGGAGACGTAGCGGATCAGCCAGCGGATGCACAGCAGGGCGCTCGCGAACGCACAGACCAGCCCGACCGCGAACACCGGCGCGTCGGCCGCCTGCAGCGCGGCGCGCTCCTTCCACAGCGAATAGACGCCCGCGCCGATCAGCGTCGGAATGCCGAGGTAGAAGCTGAACTCGGTGGCGGCCCGGCGCGAGAAGCCGAGCACCATCGCGCCGATGATCGTCGCGCCCGAGCGGCTCGTGCCCGGGATCAGCGCGAAGCATTGCAGCAGGCCGACCGACAGCGCGTCGCGCCAGCGCATGTCGTCCACCGTCTCGATGCGCGCGGTGCGGCCGCCCTGCAGATCCAGCGCGCCGTAGCGCCGGCGATGCCGGTGCTCGACCCACAGGATCACCAGCCCGCCGGCGATGAACGCCATCGCCACCGGCACCGGGTGGAACAGCCGCTCCTTGATCGCCTTGCCGAGCAGCAGGCCGAACACGACCGCGGGCACGAAGGCGATCAGCACGTTGGCCGCGAAGCGCCGGGCGACCGCATCGCCGCCCAGGCCGGCGACGGTGCGCGCCAGGCGCTCGCGGTACTCCCAGATCACCGCACCCATCGCGCCGGTCTGGATCGCGATCTCGAAGACCTTCACGCGCTCGCCGGTGAAATCCAGCAGCGAACCGGCCAGGATCAGGTGCCCCGTGGACGAGATCGGCAGGAATTCCGTCAGGCCCTCGACCACCCCCATCACGGCGGCCTTGAGCAGCAGCATCAGGTCCAAGAAGTCTCCCGGCGCAAAGCCGCGCATGATAGTCAGGCCGCCTCGGGCGCCGGTGTGCGATTGACCGCGGATCGGTGGATTGGCTACATTAATGACCCGCCGGTCATTAACCGCATGTCCACGACAACCGCCGCCCGCCCCCGCCAACGCCGCAAGGAGACCCGCCCGCAGGAACTGCTGGACGCCGCGCTGGAG
>CAZXJW010000462.1:0-2177 GCA_964641005.1 uncultured Rhodocyclaceae bacterium | reverse complement strand
GAGGGAGGCGAGCAGTGCCAGTTGCGCCCGCGTGGAGTTGAGCGAGAACCAGTCCTTGTCGTCGCGGGCCACCGCCTCCTTGTACGCCGCGGTCACGGTCTCGGGGGACCCGTCCAGCAGTTCGAGATCGGCCTGCGTCACGGCCGCCCAGTAACCCCCGGCGTGGGCGTCGCACTGCGCGGCGAAGCGCACGGCCCCCGCCATCGACGCGGCAGTCGCGGCGTAGCGGGTGTCGCCCGTGAGGTGGGCATGCAGATGCATGAGCGTGAGCGCGTTGATGCCCGAGAAGTAGTGCCCGACCTCGCAGCGGTAGCCGCGCAGGTAGTTCTCGATGGCCGCGCGCAGCAGGGCGTCCTCGTAGGCGGCGTCCTCGCGCATCTGCACGGGCGACTTGTCCGGGGCACGCCACGCCTCGATCCATGTGTCCTTCTCCACCCGCCCCAGCAGCGCCCAGGACTCGGCGTCCTCCGCGTACAGGGGACGCCCCAGCGTGTCGGTGAGCGCGAGCATCTCGCGATAGTGGGCGCGCGCCCGGTCGATGGAGTGCCCGGGCACGCCTGCCTGCGCCAGCCTCTGGAGGCAGATGCCCTTCTCCTGAAGGCCCTTGCGGTGCACCGGCTCCACCGCCAGGCCGCGATCGAGCTGCTCCAGGGCGAAGTCGAACTTCTCGGCGCGCCGCAGGGCCTCGCCCGCCTTGATCCAGGCCTCGGCGCGAAACGCGGTGACCGGGGCCTCCTCGGCGAGCACCAGGATGTCGCCGATGCGCCCCGTCTTGCGCGCGAGGTCGATCCGATCCTCCCAGGCGTCGTGCAGATCCCAGAACGCCTTCACCTGGCCGATGCGCATTTCGCGCCAGTCGGGCTCGCGCAGGTGCGGCATGAGGGCGTACACGGGACTCACGGGGCGACCGTGCCAGGACGCCATCGTCGCGCGCACCATGGCAGTCAGGCGGTCGCGGTCGGCATCGAGCGTGTCGGGATCGGGCGCGCCGTCCTTCAGCGCATACCGCAGCTTGCGGTCCGTATACAGGTCGAACGCGGTCGGCGACCGTCCCCCGGCCACGAGCACGACGCCGCGCGACCGCAGCGCGTGCCGCACGCCCAGCTCGTACCAGACATTGGGGTTGTCGATGGTGAGGTCCGCCACGACGAGGTCCGCCATGAGCAGTTCCTGGAACATGTCGGTGCGGATGTCGCCCGCCCGCTGCTCCTGATCGGCGCGCAGCACCGTGAGCCCCGCCGCCGCGATGGCCGGTTCCAGCAGCTCCGCGAACACGCGGTTGAAGTCCACCGGCACGCCGTCGTGGCCGGGCTTGGTACCGAAGGGCATGGCGACGAAGGCGTGCGGCTTCATGGAGGCTCGCTCAGGCGCGCAGACGGAAGGGCGTGAATTCGGTGTCGCGGTCGAAGTGGTCCTCGTGCTCGGCGCGCTTCAGCCGGCGCACCACCACGTAGGTGAGCGGCGTCGCGGCGACCTCCCACCCGACCTTCACCACGTATTCGCTCGCCATCACCTGCCACAGCAGATCGGTGTTCCACACGCCGAGGAAGGCGACGAGGAAGAACAGCACGGTGTCGATGGCCTCGCCCGCGATCGTCGACGCGATGGTGCGCAGGTACAGCGCGCGGCCCTCGGTCATCACCTTCATCTTCGCGAGCACGTAGGCGTTCACGAATCCGCCGCACCAGAACGCCACCACCGAAGCGAGCGCGATGCGCGGCACCTGTCCGAAGACGGTCTCGTACGCGGCCTGGTTCGTCCATCCGTCGGCCGGCGGCGTGCAGACGGTCACGGTGCTCACCAGCAGCGCGATCAGCATCGCGCCGAAGCCCATCCACATGACGCGCCGCGCATGCGCGTAGCCATAGACCTCGGTGAGGATGTCACCGAACAGGTAGGACGCCGGGAAGATGAGCACCGCGACCGTGAGCGGCACGCCGCCGATGTCCGCCACCTTGCCCGCGCCGATGACGTTGGCGCACAGGAGCACGGTGATGAAGGCGACCGTGATCAGGTTGAGATAGCGGTAGGGGCGGGGCATGGAAGAGGCTCGGACGGGACTCGACAGGCGAGAGCCCGGATTCTACGGGGAAGCGTCAGCGAGCCGAATGCAGAAGCGGCGCGGATTGACCGACCCCGCGCCATCACCTACGATTCGGTATCTCAAATGTATTACA
>CAZXJW010000461.1:0-2178 GCA_964641005.1 uncultured Rhodocyclaceae bacterium | reverse complement strand
CCAGAGCATCATGGACGGCGTGGGGCAGTGCAGCGGCAGGTCGGACGCGGTCACTTCCACGTGGCGGCTGCGGTTCCCGGTCTTGCCCGCTTCCATTGCCCGGCTCAGACGAAGGACAGCCAGGACAGGTGCTGCTCCGAACGGGCGTTGACCACGTCGAAGTAGCGTGCCTGCAGCTGCGCGGTGACCGGACCACGGCCGCCCGCGCCGATGACGCGGTTGTCCAGTTCGCGGATGGGGGTGACTTCCGCGGCGGTGCCCGTGAAGAAGGCCTCGTCGGCGATGTAGATGTCGTCGCGGGTGAGGCGCTTGGAACGGACCTCGTAGCCGGCGTCGGCGGCGAGCCGGATGATGGTGTCGCGCGTGATGCCGATCAGCGCCGAGGTGAGCTCGGGCTCGTAGATGCGGCCGTCCTTGATGACGAACAGGTTCTCGCCGGCGCCCTCGGCCACGAAGCCGTCCACGTCCAGCAGCAGCGCCTCGTCGTAGCCGTCGGTGGTGGCTTCCACGTTGGCGAGGATGGAGTTGGCGTAGGTGGCGGCGAACTTGGCGCGCGCCATGGTCACGTTCACGTGGTGACGGGCGTAGGACGAGGTCTTCACCCGGATGCCCTTTTCCAGGCCCTCGGCGCCCAGGTAGGCGCCCCAGGGCCAGGCGGCGATGGCCACGTGCACGCTGGCGCCGCGTGGCGACACGCCCATCTTCTCGGAGCCGTAGAAGGCGATGGGCCGGATGTAGCAGGAGGCGAGCCCGTTGGCGCGCACGGTCTCCAGGCAGGCCTGCATGAGCGTCTCCCGGTCGTACGGGATCTTCATCATGTAGATGTGCGCCGAGTTGAACATGCGGTCGATGTGCTCGCGCAGGCGGAACACGGCGGTGCCCTTCACCGTGTCGTAGGCGCGCATGCCCTCGAAGACCGCCAGGCCGTAATGGAGGGAATGGGTCAGGACGTGGGTCGTGGCGTCGCGCCACGGCACGAGCTTGCCGTCGTACCAGATCACCCCGTCGCGGTCGGCCATCGACATCTTGCGTGACTCCCTCACAAAAAACGGCATTCTAGCCGAACGTGGTGCCCGGACGGCCCTTCCACCCCCCTTCCGGGACCGGTTCATGGGGTGTCGGAGACCGCCTACGGCGGGCATCGGCCTTGCTTGCAAGGGCTCGGACCCATGGATTACCCTCGACCAGCAGTGGCACCCCTGCCGCTGCATTCGCCGGACGCCCCGACCCTGACGATGGCGGAAACCGCCCATTCCGTGCCGACCCCGGCCGCGGTGCCCGCCCAGGCGCGGACGCGCCGCGGCTCGCTGCTCGAACGCCTCGGCGCCTCGGCCATCGATCCGTCCGATTCCGACGAACTGCGGCTGCGCAAGACGCTCCTGCTGCTCGCCTCCGGGCTGATGAACATCGCCGCCGTGCTCTGGCTGGCGATCTACTGGCTGATGGGTCTCAAGCTGCCCACCAGCCTGCCGCTCGGCTACCAGGCCACCTCGGCGGTCCTGCTGCTCTACTACCTCAAGACCAAGAACTTCGACCACTACCGCTTCGCGCAGCTGGCGCTGTTCCTGTTCGTGCCCTTCGCGATCCAGTGGACCATCGGCAGTTTCGTGAGCTCCTCGGGCATCGTGCTGCTCGCGCTGCTCGCGCCCATCGGCGCCATGGTGGTCTACGGCCACCGGGAGTCGATCCCCTGGTTCGTGGCGTACGCGGTGCTCACCGTGATGTCCGGCGTGTTCGACTACTTCCTCGCGGAAGGCGACACCTCGGGCATGCCCATGAAGACGGTGGCGGTGTTCTTCGTGCTCAACTTCACCATCCTGAGCACCATCGTGTTCCTGCTGCTGCGCTACTTCGTGAAGCAGAAGGACCAGTACCAGAACGAACTCGCCGCCCAGCACGCCCTGGTGCGCGCGGAGCGCGCCAAGTCCGAGGCGCTCATCTCCAGCATGCTGCCCGAGCACATCGCCGAGCGGCTCAAGAACGACCAGACCACCATCGCCGACGGCTACGCCGACGTGACGGTGATGTTCGCAGACATCGTGAACTTCACCCGGCTCGCCGAGGAGCTCACCCCGGGCGAGGTGGTGTCCTTCCTGAACGATGTGTTCACGCGCCTGGACCACCTTTCCGCGCGCCACGGACTGGACAAGATCAAGACGGTGGGCGATGCCTACATGG
>CAZXJW010000460.1:0-2185 GCA_964641005.1 uncultured Rhodocyclaceae bacterium | reverse complement strand
TGGTGGGCGAGCCCACCTCCGTGGAGGCGATCGGCGACATGGTCAAGAATGGCCGTCGCGGCTCTCTGTCGGGCCGCCTGACGGTGCGTGGCGTGCAGGGCCACATTGCCTACCCGCACCTGGCGCGCAATCCCATCCATGCGGCACTGCCGGCACTGGCCGAACTGGCGGGCATGGTCTGGGACGAGGGCAACGAGTACTTCCAGCCCACCAGTTTCCAGTGCTCCAACGTCCACGCGGGCACCGGCGCCACCAACGTGATCCCCGGCGAGCTGCGCCTGGACTTCAACTTCCGCTTCTCGCCCGAGAGCACCGTGGAAGGGCTCAAGTCCGGCGTGCACGGCGTGCTCGACCGCCACGGGCTCGACTACGCCATCGAGTGGTCGCTGTCCGGCATGCCCTTCCTGACCCCGCGAGGCCGGCTGGTGGCCGCGCTCTCCGAGGCCATCCTTGCCGAGACCGGGCGCGCGCCCGAGCTGTCCACCAGCGGGGGCACCTCCGACGGCCGCTTCATCGCCACCCACTGCCCCGAGGTGGTGGAGTTCGGGCCGGTGAACGCCTCCATCCACAAGATCGACGAGCACGTGCGCGTGGCCGACATGGCGGCGCTGTCGCGCATCTACCGCGGGCTGCTCGAGCGGCTGCTGGCGTGAGCCGGCCCCGGTCCCGGCGCGCCGGCGACGCCGACGCCTGGGGTGGCGTGCACGATCCCCACACGCGTCGCGAGTGGCGCCGCCACGCCGCGGCACGGCTGCGGCGCAGCGAGCTGTTCCACGGCCACGGCTACCCCGACGCCGGCGCGGAGGCCGACGCGCTGCTCGCCTGGGCGGCGCACCTGGCGCCGGCCGACCTGCACGACCACCTCGACGCGGCACCCGGCGACGCGGAGCGAGACGCCCTCGACACGGCGCTGCGCCGTCGCATCGAGGAGCGGCTGCCGGTGCCCTACCTCACCGGCGAGGCGTGGATCGGCGAGTTCCGGTTCGAGGTCACGCCCGACGTGCTGATCCCGCGCTCCTTCATCGGTGACCTGCTGCTCGAGGGCCTCCAGCCCTGGATTCCGGATCCGGCCCGGGTGAGGCGCACGCTCGACCTGTGCACCGGCTCGGGCTGCCTCGCGATCCTGCTGGCGTCCGCCTTCCCGGAGGCCGACGTTGATGCCACCGACGTTTCCGCGACCGCGCTGGCGGTGGCAGCGCGCAACGTGGCCCTGCATGGCCTGAAGTCACGCGTGCATCCGCTGCACTCGGACCTGTTCGCCGCGCTCGACGGACGCCGCTACGACCTGATCGTGTCCAATCCGCCCTATGTGGACGCCGCCTCCATGGCGGCGCTGCCGCAGGAGTACCGCCATGAGCCGGCCCTGGCCCTGGCGGGCGGCGCCGACGGCCTCGACCTGGTGCATGGAATCCTCGCGAAGGCGCGCGATCACCTCCTGCCTGGCGGACTGCTGGTGGTGGAGATCGGACACAACCGGGCGGCCCTCGAGGCGGCCCACCCCCGGCTGCCCTTCACCTGGCTGGACACACACGCCGGCGAGGACTTCGTGTTCCTGCTGGCGCGCGAGGACCTCCCCGCCTGAAGCCGCGCCTGAGGTGCGGCTAGCGTTCGCCGCGGGGCTTGCGCGAACGCGCGGCAGGCGTCGCGCCGCCCGGGCCGCCGCGCGCGGGCGGGCGTGGCTTGCCGCCGCTCTTGGCCTTGCCGGCATCGGCGCCCGCCCCGGTCCGGGGCCTGGAGGCGGACGGGCGCCGCCCCGGGGGCTCGTCGCTCGGGGAGCGCCGCGCGGCGATGTCGCTGCCGCTGGTTCGCCGAGCGGAAGCCCCGCCGCTTCCCGGACGCCCGACCGGCGCTCGGGCGGGCGGAGGCGGCACCGGTGCCTCCGGCTCCCCGGTGCCTCCGGTGGCGAGCCACTCCAGCACCTTGCGCGTCTGCGCCTCGGTGAGTTCGAGATGCTGGCCGCGCTTGAGGCGCGGCGGCATGTTGATGATGCCGAAACGGGTGCGCATCAGGCGGCTCACCTGCAGCCCGAAGTGCTCGAACAGGCGCCGCACCAGGCGGTTGCGGCCCTCGCGCACGATCACCCGGTACCAGCGATTGCGACCGTTGCCGCCCTCGGGCTCGAGCAGGTCCACGCGCGCCAGTCCGTCGTCGAGCTGCACGCCGTCCAGCAACGCCTGGCGCTGCT
>CAZXJW010000459.1:0-2185 GCA_964641005.1 uncultured Rhodocyclaceae bacterium | reverse complement strand
CTTCAACAAGGTGGCCCCCTTCTACTATTACCCCGGCTGGTGGGAAGGCGGCGCCGAGCTCGAGTTCTTCATCAACAAGAAGGCCTACGCTGCGCTGAGCCCCGAATTCCAGGCCATCGTCGATGCCGCCACCGCCGTGGCCGCGCGTGACATGACGGCCAAGTACGACGCCAAGAACCCCGAGGCCATCAAGCGCCTGGTGGCTGCCGGCACCAAGCTCAAGCCCTTCCCCAAGGCCGTGATGGACGCTGGCTTCAAGGCCGCCATGGAAGTGTTCGCCGACCACGAGGCCAAGTCGCCCGAGTTCAAGAAGATCCACCAGGACATGCGCGCCTTCCAGCGCGACCAGATCCTGTGGGAGCGTTTCTCCGAGTACCGTTTCAACAGCTACATGACGAGCGTGAAACTGTAAGCCGGACGACAATGTGCATACGGAACGGGCCTGCGGGCCCGTTCTTTTTTGGCGTGCATACCACGCAAGGTGCCTAACAGGGGTAAGCCCTGATGTTGTCGCGTTGGAGCGGCGCCCAGAATCGCGCCCACCTCAACATCCTCACAGGAGACAACCATGGACCGTCGTTCCCTCATGAAGCGCGCCGGTATCGCCGGTGTACTTGCTGCCGGTGCCGCGCCCGCCGTGCATGCCCAGACCGCCATCCGCTGGCGTCTGGCCTCGAGCTTCCCGAAGGCCCTGGACACCATCTACGGCGCAGCCGAGGTGTTCTCGAAGAAGGTCAGGGAGATGTCGGGCGGCAAGTTCGAGATCTCGGTCCACCCTGGCGGCGAGCTGGTGCCGCCCTTCGGCGTGGTCGACGCGGTGCAGAACGGCACGGTCGAGATGGCCCACACCGCACCCTATTACTTCTTCGGCAAGGACGAGACTTTCGCACTGGCCTGCGCCATCCCCTTCGGTCTCAACAGCCGCCAGATGACGGCCTGGATGTACGAGGGCAACGGCCTCAAGCTCATGCGCGAGTTCTACGCCAACTACAACATCGTCAGCTTCCCCATGGGCAACACCGGTGCGCAGATGGGCGGCTGGTACCGCAAGCAGATCAAGACCGTGGCCGACATGAAGGGCCTGAAGTTCCGCGTCGGCGGCTTTGCCGGCAAGGTGGTCGAGCGCATGGGCGGCGTGCCGCAGAACATCCCCGGCGGCGAGATCTACCAGGCGCTGGAAAAGGGCACGCTGGACGCCGCCGAGTGGGTGGGGCCGTATGACGACCAGAAGTTGGGCTTCTACAAGGTCGCGCCCTTCTATCACTACCCCGGCTGGTGGGAAGGTGGTCCGCAGCTGGACCTCTACATCAACAACAAGGCCTATGACAGCCTGAGCGCCGAGAACAAGGCCATCGTCGAAGCCGCGGCCTCCCACGCCCACACCGTGATGCAGGCCCGCTACGACGCCCGCAACCCCGAAGCGCTCAAACAGCTCGTGGCCGCCAAGACCAAGCTCGTGGTCTTCCCCAAGGCGGTGCTGGACCTGGCTTTCAAGGAGTCCATGGCCCTGTACTCCGAGCTCAGCGCGAAGAACCCGAACTGGAAGAAGGTCTACGCGGACTATTCCAATTTCCGTCGCGAATCCAATCTGTGGTTCCGCTTCACCGAGGCGCGCTTCGACAGCTATATGCAGGGCCAGAAGCTCTGAGCCTGGCGCACACCGCCTGCAACCAACCCCGCCACGGCGGGGTTTTTTCTGTCTGGTGCCGTCAGACGCATGGCCCCGGCTCCAGCGGCCACAAAAAAGCCCCGCCGGGGCGGGGCTGCTGAGGGAGGGATGGGGGAGGGGCTACTTGCGGTCCTTCCGGATCGCCTCCTGCAGGGCTTTCATCGGGTCTTCCTCGGTCTGGCCCTCGTCCTCGGGCGGACGCAACTCCTCCTCCTTGCCGTCCGCGCCCGGGCCGTCGGCACCCTCTTCGTCCGCATCGTCCTCGGGCGGACGGATGTCGAGCTGCTGCATCACCTCGGTGTCCGAGAGGCTCTGCCCCTTGTCGATATTGCCCGTCACCAGGCCGGGGAAGGCCATGATCATGCCCACCATGAAGAGCTGGATCAGGATGAAGGCGATCGAGCCCTTGTAGATCTGGCCCGTGGTCACGGCCGGGATGGCCTGGCCCGTGACGCGGTCGGTGTAGTCCTTCTTGGGCGCCACGCTGCGCAGGTAGAACAGCGCAAAGCCGAAGGG
>CAZXJW010000458.1:0-2194 GCA_964641005.1 uncultured Rhodocyclaceae bacterium | reverse complement strand
CGGCCCGCGACAGCAGCGCGCCGTTCACCTCGAACGACGGGTTCTCGGTGGTGGCCCCGATGAAGGTGACGATGCCCTGCTCCACGAACGGGAGGAAGGCATCCTGCTGGGCCTTGTTGAACCGGTGCACCTCGTCGACGAACAGGATCGTGCGCCGGCCGGTACGCGCCAACGTCTCCTGAGCGCGGCCCACGGCTTCGCGGATTTCCTTCACCCCGGCGAACACGGCGGAGATGGCGAGGAACTCCGCGTCGAACGCCTGCGCGAGCAGGCGCGCGAGCGTGGTCTTGCCGACGCCCGGCGGCCCCCAGAGGATCATCGAGTGCGGCTTGCCGGACTCCACGGCCAGCCGCAGCGGGCGGCCCGGCCCGATGAGGTGGGTCTGCCCCACCACGTCGTCCAGCTTCTTCGGGCGCAGCAGTTCCGCCAGCGGTGCGACGCTGCCCGTGGGCGCGAACAGGTCCGTCACCGCGCGGAGCCTACCGGTCGCCCACCACGTCGGCCCCGGCCGGCGGCGTGAACTTGAAGACGTCGGGCGCGAGCTTGGGGTTGCGCTCCAGCTTCGCGAAGCGGATGGTGGTCACCTGTCCCAGGCGGTCGTGCAGCTGCATGACCTCGAGCGTCGACTTGCGGAAGCCCACGCGCATCTTCTCGAAGCTGCTCTCGGGGTCCTTCGGGACGGCATCGACCCACTCCAGACCGCCCGTGCCCGGCAGCGCCTTGAAGGTGTAGGCCTCGTCCACGTTGTTGCTCCCGGCCAGCAGTGCGGCAGGGCTGTTGCCCAGCGCCGAGCCGAGATTCTTCACGCTGACCTGATCGAGATCCTTGTCGTAGACCCACACCTTCTCGCCGTCGCCGACGATCAGCTGCTCGTAGGGCTTCTCGTAGACCCAGCGGAACCGGCCCGGCCGCGCGAACTGGAAGCTCCCCGCCGAATCCTGGATCTTCTTGCCGTTGGCATCCGCCACGGTCTGCGTGAACTGGGTGCGCGCACTGCGCACCTCGGCAATGAAGGCCTTCAGCGACTCCACGCCGCCGGCCCAAGACGGCGCAGCGCCGGTGCCCAGGAGCACGACGCCTGCCACGATGCTGCGCATGTTCATTCCGCCCTCGCCGGAACCAGCACTTCGCGGTTCCCGTTGGTTGCCATGGACGACACGAGCCCGGCGCGCTCCATCTGCTCGATCAGCCGCGCGGCCCGGTTGTAACCGATACGGAGGTGGCGCTGCACCAGCGAGATCGACGCGCGGCGCGACTTGAGCACCACGGACACGGCCTCGTCGTAGAGCGGATCGGCCTCGCCGTCCGCGCCGCCGGCCGCCCCGGCTTCGCCGCCCTCGCCTTCCTCGGCATCGTCACCCTCCAGAATGCCTTCGATGTACTGCGGTTGACCGCGGGACTTCAGATACTCGACGACCTTGTGCACCTCGTCGTCCGCGACGAACGCCCCGTGCACCCGCTGCGGCAGTCCCGTGCCCGGAGGCAGGAACAGCATGTCGCCCTGCCCCAGCAGCGCCTCGGCCCCCATCTGGTCCAGGATGGTCCGCGAGTCGATCTTGCTGGACACCTGGAACGCCACCCGCGTCGGAATGTTGGCCTTGATGAGACCGGTGATCACGTCCACCGACGGGCGCTGCGTCGCGAGGATGAGGTGGATGCCCGCCGCCCGCGCCTTCTGCGCGAGCCGGGCAATGAGTTCCTCGACCTTCTTGCCGACCACCATCATCAGGTCGGCCAGTTCGTCGATGACGACGACGATGAGCGGGAGGTCCTGCAGCGGCTCCGGGCTCTCCGGCGTGAGGGTGAACGGATTCGTGAGCGGCTTGCCCGCCTTCTCGGCGTCGCGGACCTTCTGGTTGAAGCCCGACAGGTTGCGCACGCCGAGCGTGGACATCAGCTTGTAGCGGCGCTCCATCTCGGCCACGCACCAGTTGAGCGCGTAGGCCGCCTGCTTCATGTCGGTGACCACCGGTGCGAGCAGATGCGGTATGCCCTCGTACACCGAGAGTTCCAGCATCTTCGGGTCAACCAGGATGAGGCGCACCTCGTTGGCCGTGGCCTTGTAGAGCAGCGACAGGATCATCGCGTTGATGGCCACCGACTTGCCCGAACCGGTGGTGCCGGCCACCAGCAGGTGGGGCATCTTCGCGAGGTCGGCCACGATGGGCTTGCCCGCGATGTCCTTGCCCATGGC
>CAZXJW010000457.1:0-2196 GCA_964641005.1 uncultured Rhodocyclaceae bacterium | reverse complement strand
CTGCTGCGCCGCAAACGCCGGCGTGATCTCCACCAGACGGTAGCGCCACGTGGCCCACGCGTTGATCACGTTTCCCGCCATCACGCCCAGGCCGCCGAAGGGGAACACGTCGAAGCCCAGCGTGGGGAGGAAGTCCACCGCGCCGAGCGAGGCGGCCGTGATGCCGAACAGCAGCAACCGGCCGCGCCGCCACGCGTAGCCCTCGCGGGGGTTGTCGCGCACCAGGCGCAGGTAGAGCAGCTGCGCCGACCCCACCACCGCCAGCGTGAAGACGATGAACAGCCAGCCGGCCGGGCCGTAGACGGAGAAGTAGCCCCACGGATAGGCGTTCACCCGCTGCACGAACAGGTCGGTACCGAACAGCACCACGAGCAGGCAGATGCCTGCGGCGCCGACCCACACCACCGAGCGCCCCCGGTCGACCCGCCGTCCCGCGATGGACACGGCGAAGAGGTACTCGAGCGGGGTGATGAGCACCGCGAAGGCGGTGCAGGTCAGGGCCCAGAACTGGCCCGCCGCCGGCGTTGCGCTGATCAGCGAGGCGCACAGCGCCCCCTGCCAGAAAGCGATGACCAGCGAGAGCAGGAAGTGGATGCGGCCCAGGCGGGAGAAGCGCTCCCGCACGAGGATGGTGACCCCCGCCGCGAGCACCACGGCGGCGCACACCGCGCTCGGCAGGGCCAGGGCGTTCGGCACGAAGTCCGCGACGGAGCCGGCGGCCGGCGAGGGAAGCATGGGCCGGAGCGCGAAGCGATGGAGCCCGGGGGCCCTAGTACGCCAGCCAGCGCGGGCGCTTGCTGGAAATCACCCGGGTGTTGACACCGATCCAGTTGAGGCCGCCGAACAGGCGTGCGTGCTCGATCTTGACGCAGCGGTCCATGACCACCTCGAGGCCGGCCGCGCGGGCACGCAGCTTCGCCGGCTCGCTCACCACGCCGAGCTGCATCCACAGGACCTTCGCGCCGATGGCGATGGCATCCTCCGCGATGGCGGGGATCTCCTCGCTCTTCCGGAAGCAATCCACCATGTCCACGGGAACGGGGATGTCCTGCAGGCGGGGGTAGCACTTCTGTCCCAGCACCTCCGGGTAGGCGGGGTTCACGGGGATCACGGTGTAGCCATGGTCGAGCATGTACTTGGCCGCGAAATAGCTCGGCCGGTACCAGTTGGCTGACAGCCCCACCACGGCGATGGTGCGGCAGGTGCCCAGGATGCGCCGCAGGGTCGGGATGTCGGTGTCGTCGGCCATTCGGAGGAGCGCTCCTGGGAGAAGTGGGAAAGCGGAAAACGGCGGATCGCGGGCCGGCAGAATGCAGGCTCGCCCAAGTTTAACCGGGGGCCTGCGGCGAGGCACCCTCGAGGACCGCCGGGACGGCCGGCGGATCGAGCGCCGCGCCGGCCCACGGGCCCTGGAGCGCGACGGCACCCGCGGCGGCCAGCCGGGCGGCAACGACGCCGTCGGCAACGCCCCGGCAGGTCATGGACAGCCCGAGCCCGCGGCCCAGGCCCATCAGTCCGGCGAGCAGCGCCTCGCGCCGGTCCGGCTGCACCTCGCCTCCGGCCGAGGCGTCCACGCGCAGGCCATCGAGCGGCAGGCGCCGCAGCATCGCCACGTCGAAGGGGCTGTCGGCGAGCCCGTCGAGCACCAGCCGGACGCCCTGGCGCGACAGGGTTTCCAGGAGCGGCTGCTGCGCGGACCACTCGGTGCCCGTGGCGTCGCCGCCCAGGCACAGCTCGAGATCGCCCGGGCCGAGGCCGTGCGCCGCCAGCAGCGCGGGCGCGTCGCGCAGCAGCTCGGCCTGGGCCAGTTGCCGCGACGTTGCGGAGAGCACGATGCGCGGCATGGCCAGTCCCGCGGCCCGCCATTTCGACACGTCGAGGCAGGCGTGCTCCACCACCCAGTCGAACAGGCCCGCCGCCATGCCGGTCTCCTCGGCCACCGCCAGGAAATCGGCGGCATCGAGCGCGCCGCGCACCGGGTGGCGCCAGCACAGGCGCGCCTCGAGGCCCGCCAGCACGCCATCGGGCGTGCGCTGCGGTTCGTAGCGCAACGCCAGTTCCTCGCGCTGCAGCGCACGGCGCAGGCCCGCCTCCAGGTCGATGCGCTTGAGGGCCGTTGCGTTCATGGCGGAGTCGAACAGCCTGAAGCCGTTCCTGCCGGATTCCTTGGCGTGGTACATCGCCAGGTCGGCCTTC
>CAZXJW010000456.1:0-2200 GCA_964641005.1 uncultured Rhodocyclaceae bacterium | reverse complement strand
CACCTTCGGGCGAGGGGCCGGTGCCGTAGGCCACCACGGGCACCTTGTGCCTCGCGCAGATCTGGACGATGGCCGAGACCTCCTCATTGGTGTTCGGGAACACCACCGCGTCGGGGCGGTGCGGGATGTGCCAGGACTCGTCCTTGCTGTGGTGGTCGCGCACGCCGGTGCTGGTGGACAGGCGATCACCCAGCAGGGCGCGGAGTTCGTCGATGGCGGTTTCGACCTGGACGGCGGCGAGGGTCATGGCACGTTTCTCCCCCCTTGGAGGGTGGAATTCGAGTTGGAAGGTCGGGAAGGTTAGCCCCGTGGGGGGCAGGCAGCAAGGCGCGGGCCTGGAAGGCCCGGTCGTCCTCAGGCGTCGGGCGTCGCGACGCGGGTGAACAGGCGGCCGTCCCGGGTACGCAGCCGGCGGGCGCCCCTGATCGATTCCACGGTGGCGAGCACCTCCCAGGAACCCCCACCGGCGGGCTGGTGGTAGACCACGCCACCGTGGCTGCGCCAGCGTCCCGGTGCCACGTGGCTCGCGGCGAGGGCGCCGTCGGGGCCGAGGTCGAGGTGGCGGTCGTCGGCGGTGACCTGGCCGTCCACCCCCGTAAGGCTGGCATGGCGCCAGGTGCCCGCGAGCGATGGATCGCGGTGTTCGCCGGCGGCGGGGCAGGGCTGGAATGCGGTTGCATCAGCGGCCCGCGTCATCTGCAGCATCAGCCGTGTGTCCGGCCCGCCGCCAGCCGACGGCGCGGTGAGGCCCAGGGTCAGGATGCCGTTGCGCACCAGCGCCTCGAAGCGTGCCGGGCCGAGGGGGCCGCCGGCGATGCCGATGGCGCCTTTCGGGGTGAGCTCGCCGGCGAGATCCATGCAGTAATCGCTGCCCATGTCGAGCCTGCCGCGGATCGCGGTGTCCTCGACCCGCAGCACCACCACGAGGGTGCGGCCCTCCGCTTCGGCGCGCCAGGTGCCGGACAGGGATTCGGCGCCGCCGCCTTCGGGCGAGGCGGACGGCGCGAGGAACGCGTGCCAGAGGCGGCAGAAATCGAGCAACATGGATCGAGACTAGCACGCGTCGGAAACGGCTTGGGGTCAGCCCAAAAAAAACCGGGGCCCTCGCGGGCCCCGGCTCCCTCCCCCTTCGCGCCTGTTGGATCAGGCGCTTGCCTTGTCCTTCTTCGCCACGTAGCCGTAGGAGGCGTTGCTGCGGCCGGTGTCGCCACCGAGGCGCAGGTACTCTTCCTTGATGGCGGCGAGCTTGTCGGACGTGAACGCCGGGCCCTGGGCCATCTTGAGGTCGAGGTTGTACAGGTGCGCGGAGTTCAGGCCGAAGATCTTCTGCTTGACCTCGCTGTTGGGCCCGCCGAGACGGGTCTTCCACTTCATCTTCTTCATGATGTCGTCGGGAATCTCGAGGCGGCGCAGTGCCTCGATCTGCCACTGCGGGCTGCCGTACCACACCGAGTCGGTGCCCCACACCACGCGCTCGGCACCCATCATGTTCACCAGCTGGCCCATGAAGGCCGCGCAGAAGCGCGGGTTGGTGACCGCGGTGGACGCGAAGGTGGTGCCGATCTCGGCATAGACGTTGTCCACGCCGAACTTCTCCGGGATGCGGGCGAGGTCGGTGGACCACTGGATGTAGCCGTCCTTCTCGAACTGGGCCATCTCCTTGTCCGGCGCGTCGGCCAGCCAGGGCCGCATCGCCGCGTGGTAGATGACGAAGTTCATCTGCGGCCAGTCCTTGGCGGCCTTGCCCACGTCGGCCACCGTGGCGTTCTCCCACGTGCCGGCAAAGGCCTTCTCGTAGTCGCGCGGCATCAGGCCCTTGTGGATGCAGATGGTGTTGATGCCGGACTTGATGGCCTTCTCGTAGAACGGATACATCAGCTTCTCGTCATCGAGGCGCCAGGCGTACTTGGACGGACCGAACGGGTCGCCGATGGTGTAGGACTTCCAGGAGCACGGCTTCAGCTGCTCGATGCCGCGGTCCACCTCGTCCATCCAGTTGGGATACTTGGGCGTGATCACGGTGTGGCCGAGCATGCGCGTGCCGCCGGCCATCTTGTTCACGGCGCGACAGGCGTTCTGGATGGCGTCGTTGGAGATCAGCCACCAGGACGGATCGTCGAAGGGAGCGCCCGAGAGCAGCGACACCTTGGTGTCGGAGTCGAGGAAGATCTCCTTCAGGTAGTTGTCCATCTTGTAGCGC